>NZ_JAAAPK010000014.1 GCF_009909105.1 Corallococcus exiguus | reverse complement strand
CGCACCACCTCGCCTTGCACGGAGCCGTCGGGCAGGCGACTGGCGATCTGCCCGCTCAAATGCGGGGATCGCTCAGGGCGGCAGGGCCGGGTTGTTCAAGTCGAAGCGCGGACGAAACTCCGTCGGTCGCGGGTCGGTCAGCAGCTCATGGAGCATGACGCCAACCGCGAAGATTTCGTCGGCGACCTGGAAGGCGTAACGGGCCCGATGCTCGTCCTTGTGCTCGCGCAGGAACTTGAACTGCTCGGGCGCGCGATAGCGGTCCGTGCCCGGAGGCAGGCCTCCATCCGTCAGGTCTTCGGCGCGCGTGTAGGTCGCGCAACTGAAGTCGATGACGACGGGCTCGCCGTCGCTCCTGCGGATGAGCACGTTGGACAGCTTGAGATCCCGATGCAGGATGCCCCTGCCATGCATGTACGCCAGCGCACCCGCGAGCTTCACGAAGACTTCGAGGACTTCGCGGACGGTCGGGTGCTTGCGCTCGGCCCACTCCGCGAGCGTCCAGCCGTCCACGTAGTCAAGCGCGAGGTAGAGGTTGCCACTTTCCGCGACGCCATACCCTTGCGGCCGGACGATGTTCGGATGGTCCAGCATGAGCAGCGCGGTCAACTCCCGGAGCGTCCGGGCATGGGTCTGTTTGAGATCGCCGCTGGACTCCCGGTGCTGGGCCACCTTGATGGCGCGGTGCCTGCCGTTCTTTTCGCCAAGAAAGACGAACGCAAAGCCTCCGTCGCCGAGTGACTTGGAAACCTGCCACCCGTCAATCAACGTGCCGGGCGGAGGGTGGAGCAGTGTCGCGCTCATTGCGTGTCCTCTGAACGGGGCTGTGGGAAGCGCACGTCTGGAATCGTGAGAAGACGCCCTCCATCCCCGCGGACCTCCACGGTGAAGACGAGGTCTGCTTTCGTCTCTGGTACTTCCACGACCGCAAGCACACGCCCGTTCTCTCCTGGCGGGATCGCCCCCTGCTTCACCGCTACGAGCCGCGCTCGCAGAGGTGCGCCGACTCTTCCCGAGAAGGTTGCCTCTCGTGGTGTCCATGCGGAGTGGCCTGGGCGGTTCAAGATTAGAACGTCCACCAGAATCCAACCCTCGCCCCGAAAGGCTACGGAGAATTCCATCGTGAGGTCATGCACAGCATCTGCCTTGTTCTTGATGATGGACGTCGTGATGCCTTGCTTGTTCACGTAGCCGAGCAGCACGAAGTCTTCTGGCTTCGGCACTGGGGCTTGAGCTGACGGCGGACAGGCCGTGTCCGGGCGTTGTACGTCGATCCGCGAGTCCACCTCGGCCGGGTCGGTCACGAGCACGAAGGTTGCTCGTGAGGGCGCGCGACCGTCGGCGAAGAAGACCCCCAGTTCCTGACGCTCGCCGTCTTCGAGATTGGCGATGGGCTGAACGATGACGGAGCGCTCGCCCGCATCCAGGACGCGGATCCGGGACTCGTCAAAGGTCAGGGTCTTCTTCTGGATTGGCGCGGGAAAGAACAGCAGCGTCATTGCGTCCTGCGCGACATAGATGACGGGCAGTGGATTCGTGGGATCAGTCGCGACCGTGACGGCACGCTCTCGCTTGACACGCCCTCCGCGCGTTGGCTGTGCATGGGCGGCGGCTCCCCACGCGAGCGCAAAGGCCAGGGGAAGGGCCAATCTAAAAGGTTGGAACAATGGTGCGTGACCTCCCAGATGGGCACGCTACCATCGCGGACGCTCGCGCAGTGGGGCTCTTTCCTGCTGCCGGGGCCGTGTCCCAAGCCCCTGAAACGAGGTCAAGGCGCTCCGCGCCCGCCGATTTCGGGGAAGCGCTCGTAGGCTCTTTTGAGCGCTTCAAGATGGGAGAGGTCGTCCAGGTCTAGGGGCGCCTCGGTGAGCTGCACGATCCACCCGCCCGTCGCGGTGCGCCGCGACCGTGAGAGCAATTCGGTGTCGCGAGCAGGATCCGGGAACCCAATGGCCCTTGCGGCGGCATCCGACCAATAGTTCAGCCATCCGAGGTAGTAAGGAATCTCGGGCGAACGGATCTGCTGGAAGAGCTTCAGGGCCGGCAACCCCCGGCGCGGGGATGGTGGTCCGCCCCGCGTGGGGGCTGTTTGATACGCGATGTCCACCGCGGCTCCGTCTGGCGTCGCACGTCCCCAGAATGCGCGTGCGCCCTCTGCTGCGGCTTCCAGTACATCCGCCGCTGCTGCGCTGACGGCCGCGTCCAAAGGTAGCTCTGCGTGGACTTCAAATTGGGCCCGACCCGCTGGGCTGAAAAATCCCGAGCGTTCCCTTCCCATCACCGTCACGGGGTAGTTCTCGTCCCCATTGCACACGATGGGGAATCCACCGTCCTCAATACTTTCGATGAGCCACGTGTCGCGCTGCGGTAATGCATGAGGGCGCCCGCCTTCAGAGAGCCGCCACTCCAGGCGCAAGCCAGGGAGTGCTTTTTCCATGCCTCGAACGCTATCGATAGTGCGGCGGTCTTTGCCCATAAGCGCCGGCGCGTAGACGATGATGTCGAGACTCTTTTGCGTATTCATCTTTTGCACCCAGTGACGACAACTTCGAGGGTCTGATCCCTCCGTAGCAATTCCTCTTTGTGCAGCTCGGAACTCACTCCAACGACGAAGCCATATCCACATGCCGCCGCGGCTTTTCGCTCCTTGTCCAATTGCTTGAGCTCCTTCTCGATTTCCTGTCTCTGGACATAGGCATTGTACGAATCGAATTGATGGGTCTTGATCTCCCACAGCACGCGCATGCCGACTTGCAGCGCATCGAAGAGGACTCCGTCCACGAGCACATCCATCCCGGGATAGCGGTTGGGCGGAAACTTGTCGGCGCAGTCGTTGTGCGCGTTGTCCTCGCCTGCGTGCGGCACTGGAACGGGCTCGCAACTGGCGCGGCGTGTCCGGTCCACAGGCACAGGAGGAACAGGGGGCTGCCAGTCCTTCCCCGCTGGTTCCGGCTCCAACTCGGGCTTCCGCTTCGCTACCTCTTCCCGAGGCGCTGCCTTTGTTCCTCGTGAGGCCCCTGCTTCCTCGGGATAGAGGTGGCGGAGCTCATACGCATCAAACTCCTCCTTGATGGCGACGGCGACCACCACCACGCACGCCCAGGACGATGACGGCTCCCACGGCAATCTCAGGAGCCGCCAGCACACAGACCCCGAGTCCCAGGGTCGCGGCGTCAGCGGAGGCGACCGTGCATCTTCCCGTGGTGTCGTGGAACTCGACCCGGTCCTGGTCGAGCGCCGGATAGCACCGCTCCACCAGCACGGGCCATGGCTGGGACGCTTCGCGAACGACGCACCGCCCGCCGTCCTTCCAGGGCAGCCCCGCCGCTCGCTGGAGGTTGGCACTCCGTCGGCCGCGTGCCGCGGGCTCCCTCGTGATGGGCTCTGTCGCTGCACAGCCCGAAATGAAAAGCAGAATTGCGATGCACGCGCGCAGACGCATGGCCAAGGCCTTTTCTTACCGCCCCACGAAGTCCAGCAGCACAGCGTAGTGCGTGGCGGCCGCGGCGACGACCATGACGTGGAACACCTCGTGGTAGCCGAAGACGTGGGGGATGGGATCCGGCCAACGGCGCGCGTACACCACCGCGCCCACGGCGTAGAGCATGGCCCCGACGAAGAGCCATCCCACGCGGCCCTGGCCCATCACCCCAGGCAGGTTCCAGAACACCGGGGCCGCCACGCAGCCCAGCGCCACGTAGAGCCCCGAGCGCAGGCCTCGCGACGCGGAGATGCCCGCGAGCGTCAGCGTGGCTCCCGTCAGCGCCGCGCCCCACATCACCCAGAGCAACCGCTGGCTCAGGCCCCCCATGGGGTCCAACGTCGCCAGCGGCGTGAAGCTCCCCGCGATGAGGATGAAGATGGCCGCGTGGTCGAACCGGCGGATCCGCTGGTACGTCGCCGCGCTCCAGGTGGGCCAGTGATAGCCCCCGCTCACTCCGAACATCAGCACCATGCTGCCGCCAAACACCAGGTTCGCCGCGTACTGCACGCCGTGCACCGGCAGCTGCGCCATCCTCACGCAGCCCACCAGCGCCGCCACGAACGCGATGACGTGGGACAGGCCGCGCAACCGGGGCTTCAGACTCTCTTCCATGGCGGTGCTCGTACTTCCCGCACGTCATGGCTTCGTCAGCGCCCGCGCGCCTTTTCGCCCAGGGCGTCGCGTTCTCCACGCATGCCCCCGGACGAGTGTCGCCAGGACGTCAGCGCGCGGCCCTGGACGGAGCCCGGCACGCGGCGTGGCCCAGGACGACGTCCCCGTCGACGGTGCTCGTCGGCGTGGGTGTCCAGCCGGCGCGCAGCCTCGCGTCCAGCAGCTCATCGGCGGTAGGGCAGCGGTCCCACACGGAGACCGAGGTCACTCCGCCCAGTCAGGTGGTGTCGAAGACGAGGTAGCGCTCCTCTTCCCAGGGCAGCACCACGTCGTGGGTGAACTCGTCCTGGACCACCACCGCCGCCACGTCGCGCGGCGGGTGGCTCGCGAAGCCCCAGCGGACCACGTCCTGGAGCAGCGTGAGCGGCGCGAGCTGCCGCTCCAGGGCGGCGCGCCGCTCGGGGGACAGCCCGGAGTGGTCGGTCAGGGGCACCATGGCCCGGAGTGTAGCCGGGCCCGGCCCGGGCTTCACGCCGCCGCGGGCTTCTGCTGGTCGTCCAACGTGCCGGAGCGGAGCGCCTTGCTCGCGGCCCCCGACATGACCTCCGCCAACGTCTGCACGGAGTGCGTGACGGTGCGCGTCTCCTCCACGGCCTGGAGCGTGCGCTGCATCTGGCCGGACAGCTCCTGGATGGCCTGGGCAATCTGATGCGTGCCCGAGTCCTGCTGCGCCACGGCCTGGGTGATCTGCCTCACGCTGCCGGTGGTGTCGCCGATGATGCTCGTCAGCTTCTGCAGCTGCGCGCCGGAGCCGCGGACGGCGTCCAGGCTCACCTGCACGCGCGCCTCGCCCTGTTCGCTCATCTGCGCGGCTTCGCGCATGCTCATGCTCACGCCGTCGAGCACGTCGCGGATGCGCTCGGTGGCGCGGATGGACTGGTCCGCCAGCCTGCGCATCTCCTTGGCCACCACGCCAAAGCCCTTGCCGCTGTCGCCGTTGCGCACCGCCTCGATGGCCGCGTTGATGGCCAGCATGTTGGACTGGTCCGCCAGCGTCTTCACGTCGTCGACGATGCTGGACACCTCTCGGGTGCGCTCGTCGAGCGCGAGGATGCGCGAGGCCATCCCCGACACCTCCGTGCGGATGGCGGCCAGGTCCGTCAGCGTGCGCTCCAGGGCGGCGCCGCCCTCGCGCCCCACCGCCTCCGCGCTCTCCGCGGACGCCGCGAGCACTCGCGCCTTGTCCGCCGTCAGGTGCGAGCCCTGGCGGATCTCCTCCACCGTCTGCTCCAGCTCGCGCAGCGCGGCGGCCTGACGGCTGATGCCCACCGTCTGCTCCTCGCTGGAGGTGTGCAGCTGCTGCACGACGGCGGCGAGCTCGTCCGCGCCGCGGCCCATGCCCTCGGCCAGGAGGCGCACGTCCTTGCGGCGCGCGTCCAACTGGTGCGTGTACTCCGCCAGCGAGCGCACCACCTCCGCGGAGCGCCGCGCCACGATGGCCACGAGCGACAGCGTGAGCGCGAAGAACCCCCAGTGCACCTGGCTGTCGGTGGCCTCCATCAGGCCCAGCATCGGCAGGGTGCTGAGCAAGAGCACGAAGGTGAGGACCCCCAGGCCCGCGACGAAGATGCGCGCGTCCTTGTTCCCCTTGAGGGCCTCGACCACCGCGACCCCCACGCACACCAGCAGTCCGGGCAGCGAATAGAGGATGAACGCGGGCAGCAGCCGCCACGCGGAGCCCAGGTCCATCACCACGATGATCGCCTGGAGGATGGCCGGCACGGTGACGACCGCCGCGCCCCGGCGGAACCAGCGCAGCTTGTCCGTGCCCACCGTATCGGAGATGAACCACGCCAGGGCGGGCAGGATGGCGTACGAACCCAGCAGCGTGAGCACGCTGCCGGTGGCCGCCTTGCCCCAGAGCGCCGGGAACAGGCCGCTGGAGCCGAGCAGCAGCGCGCCCGAGCCCGCGGAGAACACGGTCAGCGAGGCGAGCATCCGCCCCTGGCGGCGCAGGATGGCGGCGAACAGCGACACCGAGCCAATGCCGACCAGCAGCGTCCCCATGACGAAGGGCGCCAGTCCCATGCGCGTCACCTCCGCGAGCAGCTCCTGGCGCGAGCCCACCTTCGCGTCGCGAGTGACGCCGATGGCGGGCCCATGCGCCTGGATGCGCAGGAGCACGCGATGGCCCATGGACGCGGGCGGCACGGGCACCAGGTGCCAGACCATGTTCTCCATGATCTCCTGGCCGTTGGGGGCCAGCGTCCCGCTGGTGTGGACGCGCTGGCCGTCGGCGTAGACCTCGAAGGCGTTGGCCACGTTGCCCAGGAAGAGGGCGGGCTCCAGCCACGGGCCCTGGGGCACGGGGATGCTCAGCCAGAGGAAGGTGTTCGTCCCGCGGCCCGGCGGTTCCTGGAGCGCGGTCATGGCCTGCCAGCCCGCCGCGTCCTCCGGCTCTGTCGCCCACGTGGGGACGCCGTCAGGCCCCAGCGGCGAGTCTCCCCAGCGATAGCGCCACCCGTCGAGCGCGGGCTGGGCGTCCGGTGTCCCAGCGGCCTCCGCCCGGGCGGCGGGCGCGAACGCGAGGAGCATCAGCAGCACGGCCCCCACGCCCGCGAGCCGCGAGAAGAGGGCCTTCCGGGAGCCGCGGAAGGGAGTGAGCCGGAGCTGTAAGTCGAGAGCGAAGACACGGGAGCGACGCATTCGAGACACATGCTCCAGCGCGAGGGGGTCAAAAGTAAAATGGGTCCCTCATGCCTCCCCGCCGTGCCTCCGGCCGCTGCGTTTCACGCGCTGTTCACAAAACAGACGGAGCGGACCGGATAGAGTCGTAAAACATGAAATTGTTCTCAGGAGCGGCGTGACCTCCGGTCCTGTCTCGGAACCCTACCCCGGGGGTCCGCTGCCCCTCTGGGGCACCATGGCTTCCGGGCGTGGCGGGCCCGCGTGTCCCGAAGGGGGACGGGCTTGCGAGGGCCGGGCGTGGTGCCGCCTGCGACGGTGCGAGGAGGGACTCCTGGTCCGCCTGTACCCAGGTCCCATGCGTGGCTTCAGTACATGGATGCGCGGTGCTCGCGGGGCGTGAACCACCTGGCCGCGGCCCGGGTGAGCTCCTCGGGACTTGGGGTCGTATCGCTCGCCCAGGCCACGAACCCATCCGGACGCACGAGCACCGCGCTCAGTCCCAGGCGATTCCTGACGTCGCTGGCCACGTACCGGACCTGGTCGCCCCAGAGGCCATCCAGTGCTTGCAGCGACGCGTGCTGGCCGAAGTCCAACAGCAAGCCGGTTCCATCCCGGAGCCGTGTGCCGAGCCGCTCTCCGTCCTCCCACTCGAAGTCCGGGCAGCTGCGGCCCACCAACGGGTGTTCTCCGCCGAGGTCGTAGCGGAGGGACACGCCCCAGAGACGTTCAGCGAAGTAGGTCGCGCCGTCGCGCGTGTCGAGCACGTCGCGAAGGATGGCTTCGAGCGCGCGGGAGTGGGGGCTGGGGCGCATCAGCGCGACCTGGGCCCGCGTCCAATCGAGGATGCGCGCCCCCACGGGGTGCCGCTCCTGGGTGTAGCTGTCGAGCAGGCCATCGGGGGCGTCGCCTCGAAGGGTCGCGGCGAGCTTCCACCCGAGGTTCATGGCGTCCCCGAGTCCGAGGTTCAGGCCCTGTCCGCCCAGGGGTGAATGAATGTGCGCGGAGTCGCCCGCCAGCAGCACCCGTCCCTTGCGGTAGGTCGTGGCCTGCTGTGAGCGGTCGGTCCAGGTCGAGGCGAGGTGCAACGCCTGGAGGGTCACGTCCGTGCAGGACACTCGCCGCAAGACGGCTTGCACGTGCTCGAGGGTGAGCGCTTGGGTGCGATGGGCCGCGCCGCCGTCGAAGTCGGTCATCGCGATCACCCCGGGCTGCCACTGGGTGTACATCCCGGTCGGCGTGTAATGACGGCCCAGGCGGAGCTTCTCCGGATCGGCGACTTCGGCCTGGACCGAATAGCCCGTGAGCTCAGGCCCGGTCCCCACGAACTCGAAGCCCCCTTGCTTGCGGACGGTGCTGCGGCCGCCATCGCACCCCACCAGCCAACGCGCGCGAAAGCGTTGCCCACCGGCATGGACAATCACTTCCTCGTCCGAAGCCTCGAAGCCTTCGACACCCTGGCCGCGCTGGAGCTCCACGCCCAGGGCTTGTGCGTGAGCGGCGAGGACGCGCTCGAGATGCTCCGTTTCGCTTCCCAGTTGCATGTCGGCCGGGCCGGGGAGCCGGTACGTCCAGCGCGTCGAATCGACGTTGCTGTATTCGAACGGGATGCCCGCGAAGTGGCCGGCTGGCCCGCGGAGCTGTGAGGTGGATGACATGGAGCCGGGGCTCGGTTGGCCACGGGCACCCGCGCCGGCACGAGGGTTCGACGCGATGGCTTCCAGCAGTCCGCGCCGGTGGAACGCTTCGATGCTGGGGCCCCAGAGTCCTCGCCTTCCAAACGGGAGCCGCTTCAGGGGGGAGTGCGGCTCCTCCGCTTGTTCAAGCACCAGCACGGTGCGCTTCGCGAGTCGCAGCTCACAGGCCAGGAACAGGCCGACCGGGCCGGCCCCCGCGATGATCACGTCGTAGACCAAGGTGTCTTCCTGGCTCGGGTGTTGAATCCTCATCCACGCTAACGCAGTCATTCCGGCACGGTCGCTCCAGGGGCGCGACGCCTGCCTGGTCCTCCCGGGAAGGTGGGGCGAATTGCCCCAGCTGGGGCCTTTCGGGCGGAGGACTGCCCCCGCGTCTTCTCCTCCTGAGGCATGGCACGCCGGATGCTGCGTCCTCCTGGCATGTCGAAGGTCCAGAGAGTCCTCACCACCGCACTGCCATTGCTGCTGCTGTGCGTGGCGGCGTACGTGCTGCACCGCGAGCTGTCGCACTACCGCCGCGAGGACGTGAGCGCGGGGCTCGCGGCCGTGACGGCGAGTCGCATCCTCCTGGCCCTGGCCGTGACGGTCGTGAACTACGCGGCGCTCACGCTGTACGACGTGCTGGCGTTGGGGCACGCGGGGCACCGGATTCCCTATTCGCGCGTGGGGTTCACGTCCTTCGTGGGCTACGCCTTCGGGCACAACCTGGGCGCGTCGCTCCTGAGCGGCGGCTCGGTGCGCTACCGGCTGTATTCCGCGTGGGGGCTCACCGCGCTGGACGTCGCGCGGGTGTCCGCGTTCAACGCGCTCACGTTCTGGCTGGGCCTGGCCGCCGTCACCGGCGCGTCGTTGCTCCTGGAGGGCGGGGGTGGGGTGCTGTCCCTGTCCACGCCCGTGGCGCACGGAGTGGGGGCCGCGCTGGGTTTGCTGCTCGTGGGCTATTTCGTGGCGTGCGCCACCGTGCGCAAGCCGCTGCGTATTCGCGGCCTGGAGTGGACGTTGCCCACGCCCGCGCGAGCACTGGCCCAACTGGTGGTGTCGTGCGGGGACTGGGCGCTGGCGGCGGCGGTGTTGTGGGTGCTGCTGCCCCCGGACAGCGTGTCGCTGCCGTCGCTCACGGCGCTGTTCGCGCTGGCGCAGCTGGCGGGCATCGCCAGCCAGGTGCCCGCGGGCCTGGGCGTCTTCGAGACGGTGATGCTCTCCGCGCTCACGCCCCGCGTGCCCGCGCCGCAGGTCGTGGGCGTGCTGCTCGTGTACCGGCTCGTCTACTACCTGCTGCCCTTCACGGTGGCGGTGCTGCTGCTCGCGGGACATGAGTTGCTCCAGCGCCGTCACCACCTCACGCGGCTGGCGAAGGTGGTGCACAGCTCGTTCGCGCCGGTGGTGCCGTGGGCCGCGTCGGCGGTGGCGTTCGTGGCGGGCACGGTGCTGCTCTTCTCTGGCGCGACTCCGCCCGTCGCCGAGCGGATGGCGCTGCTCCGCCGGCTGGTGCCGCTGCCGTTCCTGGAGGTGTCGCATCTGCTGGGCAGCCTGGTGGGCGTGTCGCTGCTCCTGCTCGCTCGCGGGCTCCAGCGGCGCCTGGACGCGGCCTATGTGCTGACGCAGGTGCTGCTGGTGGCGGGCGCGGTGTTCTCCGTGGTGAAGGGCGTGGACTACGAGGAGGCCACGCTGCTGCTCGTCCTGGCCGCGGCGCTGGCGCCGTTCCATCAGCAGTTCTACCGGCACACGTCGCTGTTCGCGGAGGCCTTCAGCCCCGGGTGGCTCCTGGCCACGGTGGCGGTGGTGGGCGCGTCGGTATGGCTCGGTTTCTTCTCCTACCGGCACGTCGAGTATCGCAATGACCTCTGGTGGCACTTCGCCTTCTCAGGCAACGCGCCGCGCTTCCTGCGCGCCAGCGTGGGCGTGCTGGGGGCGACCATCGTGGCGGGGCTGGCCGCGCTCCTGCGGCCGGCGTCGCCGCGCACGCATCCTCCGACGGTGGAGGAGCTGCAACGGGTGCGCCCCCTGGTGGCGAGCGCCCCAGAGTCCATGGCCTCGCTGGCGCTGGTGGGGGACAAGTCCCTGCTGCTCAACGACGCGGGCACCGCGTTCCTCATGTACGGCGTGTCGGGGCGCGCGTGGGTGTCCATGGGCGACCCGGTGGGGCCGCCGGACGCGGCGACGGAGCTGGCGTGGCGCTTCCTCGAAATGGCGGACCGGCACCACGGCTGGGCGTGCTTCTACCAGGTGGGGCCGGGCGCGCTGCCGCGCTATCTGGACCTGGGGCTCACGCTGCTCAAGCTGGGTGAGGAGGCCACCGTGCCGCTCCAGGACTTCAGCCTGGAAGGGCCGGAGCGCCGGGGCCTGCGCCACGGCATGCACCGCATGGAGCGCGAGGGCTGGACCTTCGAGGTGCAACCGCGCGAGGCCGTGCCTGAGCTGCTGCCCCAGCTGCGAGCCATCTCCGACGCGTGGCTCGCGGAGAAGCACACGCGTGAGAAGGGCTTCAGCCTGGGCTGTTTCTCACCGCGCTACCTGGAGCAGGGGCCGGTGGCGCTGGTGCGCCGGAGCGGCGTGCTCATGGGCTTCGCCAACGTGTGGGCTCCGGACACGAAGGAGGAGCTGAGCGTGGACCTCATGCGCTACCAGCCGGGCAGTCCCCATGGGGCCATGGACTTCCTCTTCACGTCGCTGATGCTGTGGGGCCGGGGGCAGGGCTTCCTGCGCTTCAACCTGGGCATGGCGCCCTTCAGCGGCTTCGAGGCGCGCGCGCTCGCGCCCATGTGGAACCGGCTGGGCGCGCTCCTGTTCCGGCACGGCGAGCACTTCTACAACTTCCAGGGGCTGCGCCAGTACAAGGAGAAGTTCCGTCCGGACTGGGCGCCGCGCTACCTGGCCTCGCCGGGCGGGCTCGCGCTGCCGGGTGTGCTCGCTGGCGTGGCGTCGCTGGTGTCGCGCGGGCTGGGCGGCGTGGTGGCGAGATGAGGAAGCGCGCGAAGTGGTTCCTGGTGGGGGCCGTGCTCGTGCTGGCGCTGGCGCTCATCCCGTGGTCGCGCACGTGCGCGGCGCCCTCCGTCGCTCCGGCCCCGGTGGCGGTCCCCGTGCCCCAGCCTCCCGTCGCTCCGCGCGTGGAGACGCGGCACATCGGGGGCCGCTTTGGCCACGTCACGGTGGTGACGCCCCCGGGGAGGCCCGGGACGGTGGTGCTCCTCCTGGCGGATGGGCCCGCGGAAAAGGGCAGGGCGCTGGAGTTGTCCACGGCGCTCGCCGCGCACGGCGCGCTGGTTCTCGGGGTGGACGCAGGGGCCTACCTGCGCGCTTTGGAGAAGGGCACCCGGTGCGCGTATCCGGCGGGCGACCTGGAGGTCCTGAGCCAGGGCTACCAGCGGCACGCGGAGCTGCCCGAGTACCTGCACCCCGTCCTCGTGGGGGACGGCACGGGCGCGGCGCTGGCCTACGCGGCGCTGGCCCAGGCTCCTCCGGGCACGTTCCGGGGCGCGGTGAGCGTGGACTTCACGCCGGAGGTGACGACCTCCGTGGCCTTCTGTCCGGGCGCGGAGCTCGTGCGCTCACGCGCGGATAAAGACAGGCGCGAGCGGCTGGCCCCGGCGCATGCGCTGTATCAACCGTGGGTGCTGCTCGGCGCGGAGCATGATCCGGTCCATCCGGTGAAGGCCGCGCACGACTTCACCCGCTCGCTGACGACGGCCCGCGTGCTGACGGTGCCGGGGCTGGGATTGGCCCGCATGCCGGTGGACGCATGGCAGGGGGCGCTGCTGGCCGCGCATGACGCCGCCGCCGCGCCGCTCCCATCGGAAGCGCTGCCGCCGGTCTCCACGCCAGCGTCGCCTCCAGACGCGGGCACCCAGGGGCTCTCCGGGGACACGTCGGTGGAGGGCCTGCCGCTGGTGGAGGTCCCCGCGACGTCGGATGTCCCAGGCGACACGCTGGCACTCTTCGTCACCGGCGATGGCGGCTGGGCCAGCCTGGACCAGACGGTCTCCGAGTCGCTCGCCGCGCAGGGCATCCCCGTCGTGGGCTTCAACTCGCTGCGCTACTTCTGGAAGCGCCGCACTCCGGAGCAGACCTCCGCGGACGTGGCCCGAGCGCTGCGCCACTACCTGTCCGCGTGGGGCAAGCAGCGCGTGGTGTTGCTGGGCTACTCGCGTGGCGCGGACGTGGTGCCGGCCATCGCCGCGCGCCTGCCGGAGGATTTGCGCGAGCGCGTGCGGATGGCCGTGCTGCTCGCGCCCGGCAAGGAGGCGGAGTTCGAGGTGCACGTCACGGACATCTTCGGCGGCAAGGGCCGACCCACGGCCGCGGTGCTCCCGGACGTGCAGGCCCTGAAGGGGACGCCCGTGCTCTGCGTCTACGGTGACGAGGAGCTGTCCGACAGCCTCTGCCCCACGCTGTCCGGCGTGCCCGGCGCGCGCGCGGTACTGCTCAAGGGTGGACATCACTTCGACGGGGACTACGCAGCCATCACCCGGGCCGTCCTGCGGGAACTCGGTATGGCATTGCCCTGATGCTCCGGAGTCTGGGGGCTCGTCGGCTGGCGGACGGGTGATTGCCTTTGAGGCCCGATGCATTGACTCGCATGGGCGAAACCTCTACTTCGCACCGGCCCGGCCCTGGCGCCGGGTCTCGTGGGGGGTTCCAAAAATGGTCCAGCAGTCGGCTCCCGTCGTCAGCACGGTCGAAGGACAGCTCCAAGGCGTCGTCGAGGAAGGGGTGTATGCCTTCAAGGGAATTCCCTACGCCCAGCCTCCCGTGGGCGCGCTGCGGTGGCGTCCTCCCGCCCCGGTCGTGCCCTGGAAGAACATCCGGCAGGCGTCCACGTTCGGCAAGTCCTCGCTCCAGTCTCGCGAAGGCTGCATCGCGGGCGGCGGCGGTGACCCGTATCCGATGAGCGAGGATTGTCTTTATCTCAATGTCTGGACGCCTCGCGTGGACCCCCAGGCGAAGCTGCCCGTCATCGTGTGGATCCACGGCGGCGCGTATGTGCTTGGCGCGAGCGGCCTGCCCCCGTACGACGGCGTGCCCATGGCGTCCCGTGACGCCATCCTCGTCACGATCAACTACCGCCTGGGCCACCTGGGCTTCCTGGCCCATCCGGCGCTCCAGAAGGAGCCGGGCGGCGGCGCGGCCAACTTCGGCCTGTTGGATCAGGTCGCCGCGCTCCAGTGGGTGAACCGCAACATCGCGAAGTTCGGCGGGGACGCGGGCAACGTCACCCTCATGGGCCAGTCCGCGGGCGCCAAGAGCGTGCTGGCCCTCTTCTGCATGGATGCCGCGAAGCCCCTGTTCCACCGGGGCGTGGCGATGAGCGTGTACGGCCTGGACGAGATGCCGCTGGCGCAGGCGCAGCTCAAGGGTGAGGCGTTGATCCGCGGCATGGGCGTGGCGGACGGGGCCGCGACGCCGGAGCGCATGCGCCAGCTGCCCGCGGAGTCCTTCTGGCAGCAGCCGCCAGAGCACTCGCTGGCGCCGGTGGCCGTGTGCGGCGACACGGTGCTGCCCCAGTCCATCCTGTCCACCTTCAAGGCGCAGCAGCAGGCGCGCGTGCCGCTCATCCTGGGCAGCACCAGCGATGACGTGAGCGTGATGGAGGCCATGGGCCGCGACCCCATGGAGATCCTCCAGGCGCTCCGGGACAACAACGTCCCCATCGGCCTGCTCTACCCGGGCGTGTCACCGGACGAAGAGCTGGCGCGGCAGGTGTGCCGCGACATCGTCTTCACGCTCATCCCCCGGCAGGTCGCGGACCTGCACCTCAAGGTCTCCGACGCGTGGCGCTTCTACTTCGAGTACACCGCCACCGAGCTGCGCCCGGAGTTCCCCGACGGCGTCCCGCACGGCTCGGACGTCCCGTACTTCCTGGACACGGTGGCCCGCTGCCCGCCCACCCAGGACGTGCTCACGGACGAGGACCGCGCGTACTCGCGCCAGGTGAGCAACTGGATGCTCCAGTTCGCCCGCACCGGAGCGCCCGCGTCCGCGACCGAGTGGCCGAAGCACCAGCCGGGTGAGGACCGCACCCTGCGCATGCAGCAGCCGCCGAAGGTGGAGCACAACTTCATGCAGCTGCGCCTCAACGCCTTCCTGCTCGCGAGCGCCATCATCAACAGCGCGGACAGCCGCTCGGGCGGGAAGCACGACACCCGCGGCAACGTCCGCCACACGGGGGCCTCACCCCAGAAGAAGAACCGGCCCGAAGGCACGACGTAGCCCCTGAAAAGAGAAGGGCCCGGGCGCGAGTGTTCGCGGCCGGGCCCTTGCTGCTTCTTCGCTCGGACTTCTAGCTGCTGAAGAGCACCAGCACGAAGGTGCTCGACTGGGGCAGCTGGAACACGGTGCCCTGGCGCAGCGAGCCCTTGAAGAAGGGCGCCGCGTCGTAGGCGGTGGCGCCCTTCAGGGCCTCCTTCGTGGCCTCCGGCAGCCACCCACCGTCATCCATCTTCACCGTCAGCCGCGTGGGCTTCAGCGCGGCCTGGAGCGCCTGGGCCTCCGCCGCCGGGTACTCCAGCACCGCGAGGAACTGCGTGTCCGTGGGGCCCAGCCCGCCCTGGATGCCGCGCGGAGACTGGCGCCACTGCACCGCCTGGGGGCGGCGCGGCAGCGTCACCACCTTCTCCAGCGTCTCCAGGTCCGTTCCCGTCTTCGCCGCAGGCGCGGCCGTCTCTGTCGTCATGGATGCATTCCCCCCTGAGGGCTTGTCGCAGGCCAGCGAAACACACCCCGCGAGCAGGGTGGTAGCCAGCGTGCGCCTAACGGCCACCGATGGGACGCGACGTCGCATTCTCGGGGCTCCCCTGGTCCCACGTCACGTGCCGCTGGAGCGTGCCGTAGTTGGTGTACTGGTGCCCCAGGCCCGTCTGCTCCAGCCGGCCGTTGGCCGCGTCCGGCGTGCCAGTGTTGATGTCCTGCTGGCCCGGGTTGAAGTTGTAGCGGTCCTCCGCGTGGAGCGTCATGTCCATCTCGAAGCGGGGCTTCCCGCCCGGCGTCTCCGGCGGGTAGACCGTCACGGTGGCGCTGTTCCAGACGTTGTGGCCGCCAATCGCCTTCTGCCAGTTCTCCGTCTCCGGGTAGGGGAACTGCTCGCTGGAGCCCACGCCAATCTGCGAGCCGGTAATCTGGAACGTCACCGGCTTGCCCGCGAGCGACGGGTCCTGGGCGATCATCTGGTTGTAGGTCGCCTCCGCCGCCTGCTGCGTGTCGCGCGTGGAGTTGGTGAGCACCGCCTGGCCGGCGGGGTCCGTCCGGACGAAGCGCTCGTAGTCGAAGTGCCGGTCCGCCCCGTTGCCGTGCAGGAAGTGGTCGTACGTGTCCAGGCCGTCCGGGATGTCGTTGTGCGGCACGCCCGGAACGCCCTGGAGAGCGCGTGCTCCGCGGAGCTTGACCTCCCACTCCGCCCGCGCGGCGTAGTCACTCAGCCCTGGGCTCTCCGTGGGGATGGGGTTCGGGTCGTTGGGGTCGTTGGGGTTCTGCAGGAAGCCGTTGTCGTGGTGGATGTCCGGACGCCGGGGAGGACCCACCTGGTAGTCCGCCACCGTGTTCCCGTTCGTCTGCACCGCCGTGCCGGATGTCCCCACCTGGGTGGGCGTGGCCGTGGGCGTGGGAGCTCCCAGCGCGGGGCCTCCTCGACGGGTGGCGGGGGCGGACTCGAAGGTGTCGGAGGGACGCGACGCGACCGGAGCGGCCGGAGGCGGCGGGGTGGGGCGGACCTGCGGGGTCAGCGCCTGCTGCACTCGCGCCGCGATGGCGCCGCCAATCGACTCACCGATTCTGGACATGTCGGGTCTCCCCCTCGAACCACCGAGACGGTGGACGTTGATGGATTATCGACCCTTGCCGCCCGCAGTTGCGGCCCTTTCCTGCCTACATCCGCCCCTGCCGAGGGCCTTCAGTGCCGGGTCCGGTAGCGGTCCACGGCGGCCAGGAGCACCTCCGTGCGCACCGGCTTGCCCAAGAGGCCCACCGTCCCGGACGGGGCCGCCTGGAGGTCCGGATCCGCGGTGAGCGCCAGCACCGGCAGCCGCGACGTCAGGTCCAGGTTCCGCAGCCGGACGAGGAAGCGCTGGTCCTCCGGGTTGCGCAGCATCAGGCTGAGGAGCACCAGCGAGGGCATGTCCGGGTGCTGGGACAACACCTCAAACGCCTGCGTGGCCGTGGCCACGGACAGCACCGTGTAGCCCTCCAACACGAGGAGGGCCACCAGGGCCTCGCGCAGGTCGTCGTAGCTTTCGACCACCAGCACGGTCGAGGGTTTGTCCAGGGCAACCACCATCAGATCATACACCGCCGGGCCCGGGGCGTGTGCACCCCGGGCCTTGGACCTGGGGACAGGGGACCCCTAAGCGCGAGCCTTGGGGCCAAGCTGGGGCTTGAGGATGACCTTGGTGTAGCCGTCCTTGCGTGCGTCGAACTTCTTGTACGCATCCGGGGCGTCCTGGAGCGGCAGGCGGTGGCTGACGATCATGCTCGGCCTGGCGCGGCCGGCGATGATGAGGTCGCGCAGGAAGTAGTTGTAGCGCTTCACCGGCGTCTGGCCGGTGCCCACGGTGATGCCCTTGTCGAACACCTTGGCCCACGGCAGCGGGTAGATGCCCTGCTTGGCGTTCTCGTCCGATGCGCCGGGGTCCGGGGCGATGTAGACGCCCACGACGCCAATGGAGCCCGTGGGGTTCACCAGCTCCACCAGCTGCTCCAGCACCTGGGTGGGCTTCTCCCGGCCGCCGTGCGCGTCCGCGCCCTTGATGTCTCGCGACTGGTAGCCCACGGCGTCGATGCCGCACATCACGCCCATGGCCTTCTCCTCACCGGAGCGCAGCGCGCCCATGATGAGCGGGTTGCCGCGGCGCAGGTCCATGATCTGCTTCACCGGGTCGCCCTTCGTGAAGTCGATGGGGATGGCGCCCATCTCCTTCACCTTGGCCAGGCGCTCCGGGACGCTGTCCACCACGTAGACCTCCGAGGCGCCGCGCAAGAGCGCGCAGTAGCCGGCGAGCAGGCCCACAGGCCCCGCGCCGAAGACGGCCACGGTGGCGCCCGGCCGCACGTTCGCCAGCTCGGTGCCGTGGTACGCGGTCGGGAACACGTCCGACAGCAGCAGGAAGTCGTCCTCCAGGTCATCGCCCGGCTTCCCGGGGATCTTCAGGCAGTTGTAGTCGGCCCATGGCACCCGGAGCAGCTCCGCCTGTCCGCCGCGGTACGGGCCCATGCCCGCGTAGCCGTAGCCCGCGTGAGGCGCTTCCGGGTTGGCGACGAGGCACGCCTCGGTGCGGCCGCGCACGCAGTCGAAGCAGGTGCCGCAGGCGATGTTGAAGGGCAGCACCACGCGGTCGCCCTTCTTGATGCTCGTCACGCCAGGGCCCACCTGCTCCACGACGCCCATGTTCTCGTGGCCGAACACCTGTCCGGCCTTGGACGTGGTGCGACCTTCGTACATGTGCAGATCGCTTCCGCAGATGCCGGCGGAGGTGACGCGGATGATGCAGTCGGTGGGGGACTCCATCTTCGGATCCTCCACCTCCTCCACCTTCACCTGGCTGTTGGCCTTGTAGACGACTGCGAGCATGGGCTTCTCCTGGGTGGGTCCGTAATGAGGCCCACCAATAGTGGGATGCGCCGCGTCCAGGAGAAGGGGCAGGGAAATGAGCGCGCCCGGCTGCCCCGTACAGGAGTGCAGGGCGGGCGCGCTTTCAAGCCCTCTTCAGTGCGCCATCACCACCGGCGCCTCCGCCGGGGACACCAGCGACTGGCGCTCCCACGCGCGGCTTCGCCAGCGCAGCCACATGGCCAGTCCGCGCGTCCATTCATCCGCGGCCACCGCCAGCCACACGCCCGCGAGCCCCAGCTGCAGGTGGAACACCAGGTAGTAGCCCAGGGGCAGGCTCATACAGACCATGGAGATCATCGCCATGATGACCGGGAAGGTGGCGTCGCCCGCGGCGCGCAGCGCGTTCACCAGCACCAGGTTGAACGAGCGGCCCGTCTCCAACAAAAGGCTCAGGACGAGCACCTGTGACGTGAGCCGCAGGATGTCGCCGTCATGCGTGAAGAGGCGGATGAGCGGCTCGCGGAAGAGGATGGCCGTGACGTCCACCGCCACCGTGATGCCGATGCTCCACTTGAGGCTCTTGAGCACGCGCGCGTACGCGTCCTGCGAGCGCCTCGCGCCCACCAGCCGGCCCACGATGATGGACGTGCCCATGCCGATGGCCAGGCTGCACAGGAACACGTACTGGGACATGGCGTTGGCGTACTGCCGCGACGCCAGCGCCACCGGGCCCAGGTACGTCACGTAGTACAGGAACACCGTCTGGCACGCGTGGTACGTCATCTGCTCCACCGCGGACGGCACGCCCACGCGCAGAATCTTCCGCACGTACTCGCGCGTCAGCGCCACGAAGTGCGTGGGCTGCATCTTCACGTCCATCACCCGCCAGAGCATCCACGCGAAGACGCCCACCGCCATCGCGCGGCTGAAGACGGTGGACATGGCCGCGCCCGCCACGCCGTGCGCCGGCATGCCGAAGTGCCCGAAGATGAGCACCCAGTTGCCCACCACGTGCACCACGTTCATGCCCATGGCCACGTACATGGACTGTCGCGTGAAGCCGTACGTTCGGATGAGGCTGGAGAAGACGTTGATGAGCGCCTGCAGGAACAGGAAGCCGCCCGCGATGTGCCAGTAGGTGCTCGCGTACGCCTGCGTCTGGGGCTCCAGGTTCATCCGCCCCAGGATGGCGTCCGCGGACAACAGCAGCCCGCCGCTCACCGCCAGGCCCAGCAGGAAGTTCATCGTGATGGCCTGCGCCGCGATGCGCGCCGCCTCCACGTTTCGCTTCGCACCGAGATATTGCGACACGACGATGGAAGCGCCGTGGCTCACCACCTCCATCACCAGGATGCAGATGAAGACGTACTGATTGACGACGCCCACCGCGGACACGGCGGCGTCCGACACACCGCTGAGCATCAGCGTGTCCGCCGTGCCCATCAGCATGAAGAGGAAGATTTCGAAGAAGATGGGCCAGGTCAGGCGGAACAGGCCCGGCTCGCGGGAGGGTGTCGGCTCGACTTCAGTGGGCATGGATGCGTCGCGTCAGGTGGACCCACTGTGCGCGCGCGATTTTTCGATTTCAACCGGAAGCACCCGCGACGGCTGCCTGCCCGCCGCGGGTGCTTTGAGTTGAAATCGTGAGAGTGACACCTACGACGACGTCAGCCGCTCCACGGTGTCCACCAGGTCTCGCAGGGAGAACGGCTTCTTGAGGAAGCCGGCCCACTGCTGTTCCTCCATCTTGGCCTTGGGCGGCTGGATGGCGCTCATGACGAGGATGGGGAAGTGGTGGGTGCCGTCCTTGCGGATGGCGTCGATGGTCTCGTAGCCGTTCATCACCGGCATCATCACGTCGATGATGGCCAGGTCGGGCTTCTCCTCCTTGAGTTTGGCCAGCGCCTCGCGGCCGTTGCCGCAGACGACGACGCGCAGCTGTTCCTCCTCCAGGATGGCCTGGATGGCTTCGGCGATGTCCTGTTCGTCGTCCACGACGAGCACGGTCTTCATGAACGCCTCCGCCGGGACGTGCCCGCCGGAGCCTTCTTCGAGGCCGGCTTCTTCTTCGCGGGCGCCTTGCGGGCCTGCTTCTTCTTCTTCGGGCCCAGGGGGGCCTTCACGCGGTCGGAGCGGGAGCTCTCGCCGCCAGTCAGGCGAGCGTGGCCGGTGAGGATGCTCTCCGCGCTCTCGAAGGTGCCCGCGACCTCGATGCCCTGTTCGCTGATGGAGAACTCGCGGATGCCGCTGTCGTAGGCGCTCTCCCGCATCTTCATGATGGAGAGCAGCCGGTAGAGCTGCGAGCGCAGCTCCACGTAGCGCACCAGGATGACGTTCTCCACGGTGGACGCGGCCTCCGGCTGGGGCATTTCCACGCCGGGGCTGAACAGGGGCGTCTCATCCGAGTACAGCGTGGTGACGTCCATCATCCGCAGCTGGTGCGTGAGCGCGGAGAAGAAGCGCCCCAGGCGGTCCGGGTACACCGCCGCGGAGCGGAAGCCTGCCACGCCGTCGATGAACAAGCGCAGCCGGTCCACCTTGCGCTCCTCGATGCGCTCCAGCAGCCGCTCCGCCAGCGAGTCCATGTTGTGCTCCAGTGGCGGCTGCCACTGGATTTCAATGAGGCCCTCGTCCACGTACTTCTTGAGGTCCCCCATGCCGGTGCCCTCGGCCTTCTCGATGAGGCGGGGCGGCGTCTCGAAGAAGCCGAAGTAGACGCCCGGCTGGCCCGCGCGCGCGCCCTCGAGGAGGAAGTGCAGCCCCAGGAGCGTCTTGCCCGTGCCGGGCGCGCCCAGCAGCAGCGTGGTGGAGCCGGACAGCACGCCGCCCCGGAGCGCTTCGTCCAGGCGGGGGATGCCGAAGGGCATGCGGATGCGGTCCTCGCGCCCCTCCGCGGCGGGGTGCGCGAACTGCACCTCCGTGCGCGGGTGGATGAGGATGCCCTGGTTGCTGATCTCCACCTCGTGGCGGCCCAGCAGGGATGGCCCGCCGCGGAACTTGATGGCGATGAGCTCACGCACCGCGCGCGGCCCGTGCAGCCACAGCGACAGTTCGAAGATGCCGTCCACCGCGGTGTTCTCCGGGTGGATCTCTCCTTCATGGTGCGGGGCGAGCATCAGCGTGGTGCAGCCCAGGATGCTGCAGAAGGCCTGCAGGTCCTGGAGGAAGCGCTTGAAGCTCTGGTCCGAGGGGGCGAACTCCTTCGCCGCGTCCATGCCGTCGATGATGAGCAGCGTGGTGCCGTGCGCCTGGGCGTTCTTGCGCAAGAGCTCCAGCAGGCCCTTGAGCCCGTCGCGCTCCAGGTTGCGGTAGCCGCTGAGGTACTGGAGCCGGTCCGGGATGACGTCGGGGTCGAAGAACGTCATCTGCGACAGGTTCTCCAGCAAGCGCCCATGCGACTCCGACAGCAGCGTCACGTAGAGCGCCTTGCCGCCGTTCTTCACGTGCTGGAACGCAATCTGGTTGGCCAGCACCGTCTTGCCGGAGCCCGGTGGGCCAATGATGGCGTAGGACGAGCCCTGGATGAGGCCGCCCTTGGTGATGAAGTCCAGCCGGGGCACATTGGTGACGAGGCGCTTCGTCGGACTCTTGCCTTCGCTGGACGGGGTGCTGCCGTCCGCGTCTTCGGTGTTCGACACGAATCGTTCTCCCTGTGGATGCGTCAGTACCGCTGGGTGCGATGCAGGGGCAGCCTCAACTCGAAACACGCGCCCTGGCCCGGGGCGCTCTTCACGCTCAGCGTGCCGTCGTGCGCGGCGGCGATCTCCTGGGCCAGGTAGAGCCCCAGGCCCAGCCCGTCGAAGCGACCGCCAGAGGGCACGCGCTCGAAGCGGCGGAAGACGCGAGCGTGGTCCTCGGGCGCGATGCCCACGCCCTGGTCCTCCACGGTGAGCACCGCGTGGCCCTCGTGCGTGGACAGGCGCGCCTTCGCGGGCCGGTCCTCGCCGAACTTGATGGCGTTGGACAAGAGGTGGCCCACGGCCTGCTCCAGCATGCGCGGGTCGCCGAAGAGGAGGACGGGCGCGTCCGGCAGCTCCGCGGTCAGGGTCACGTTCGCGCTGCGGGCCGGAGCCTGGAAGCGCTCCACCTGCTCGCGCACCAGCTGGGAGAAGTCCACCGTGTCCACCTGGAGCGCCACGCCTTGCGTGGACAGGAGGGACACGTCCAGCAGGTTGTCCACCAGATGCTGAAGCCGCGTGAGCTGGCGCACCGCGGGCGTGAGGCGCTTCTCCAGGGCGCCGCCCGCGTCCGCGTCGTTCACCACCATCTCCACCGCGCGCTCCAGGTTGAGGCGCAGCACGGTGAGGGGCGTCTTCAGCTCATGCGCGGCGATGCTGAGGAAGCGGTCTCGCGCGCGCACGGCGTCCCGGGCGCGGGTCTGCAGGCGCAGCATCGCCTCGATGTTCGCGAGCAGCTCGTCCTCCGCCAGGGGTCGCGTCCAGTACGCGTCCGCGCCCTGGGCCAGGCCCCGCACGCGGTCCTCGCGCTGGACGGACACGGACGACAGGTGGGCGATGAGCAGGTCGTGCGTGGCCTCGTCCGCGCGCAGGCGGCGGCACACCTCGTAGCCGTCGATGTCCGGCATGTGCACGTCCAGCAGCACCAGGTCGGGCTGCCCCTGGGCGAGCCGGAGCGCCTCGCGCCCTCCCGTGGCCTCGAGCACCTGGTAGCCGCCCTGCTTCAGCGTGAGGCTCAGCAGGTACAGCGTCGCCGGGTCGTCATTGACGTTGAGGACCGTGACGGTGGTGCGGCCAGCCTGGGCGTTCTTGGCGTCGGAGGAATTCACGGGCGGTGCCGCGGGAACAGTGGGGGCGCGAGCGGCGAATGGAACCACCGGCAGCGAAAAAGATTGGGAGGAGCGCGCGGGCGTTTCGCCGGGTGTTATCCGCCAGACGGATCCGGCGCTGGAGCCGTCAGCCTCTTCCCAGGCGGGCCGCCGGGTGCAGGATGCCGGACGCGACGCGGGGCCGGATTTCCGGCCCGGAAAGGCACGAAGACATGAAGGGCACGGCGGGTGAGGTGTTCGTGGACGATGGCGGGACGGGGCAGGGCACACCGGTGGTGTTCGTGCACTCGGCCTGTGGAGACACGCGGCAGTGGGCCGCGCAGCTCCAACTCGTGCGCAAGCAGCGCCGCGCGGTCGCGTTGGACCTCAGGGGGCATGGCCAGTCCACGCTCACGTCGGACGCGGACTTCACGGTGGAGGACTTCTCCCAGGACGTGGCCACCGTGGTGGACGGGCTGGGGCTGTCCCGCGTGGTGCTGGTGGGGCACAGCCTGGGCGGCGCGGTGTGCGTGGCGTACGCGGCGGCGCACCCGGAGCGCGTCGCGGGGCTCTTCCTGTTGGACCCGGCGTCCGACGGCCGCGAGGTTCCAAAGGAGGCGGCCGAGGGGATGATGGCCGCGCTCGACACCGACGGTTGGACGCAGGTCATCGAGCAGTACTGGGGCACGCTGCTGGAGCCATCCACGCCCCAGGTGCGCGAGCAGGTGCTGGGGCAGCTGCGGCGCACGCAGCGTGGGGCAGTGAAGGCGGCCATGGGCTCGCTGCTCAAGTTCGATCCCGTCACCGCGCTGAAGCGCTACCCGGGACCGGCCCTGTCCGTCATCACGCCGCTCAACCAGACCCCCGGCGCGTACCACGTGCTCGTCCCGAGTCTTCCCTCGAAGCTCGTGACGGGCACGGGGCACTGGGTGCAGCTGGACGCCCCCGAGCAGGTGAACACCCTGCTCGATGGCTTCCTGGCGACGGTGCCCTGATCAGGGCATGGCTTCCAGGCGGAACTGCTGGCAGTCGTTGTTGGACCAGACCCACTGCTGGACGGTGGCCCCGTCGCCGCTGCTCCAGCAGTTGCTCACGTCCAGCACCTTGCCGCTGTGGCGGGCCTCGAAGCGGGAGTAGCCGCCGGTGGTGGCCACCGGCTTGAACTGCTGGTTGGCGCCGCCCGCCCAGGACCACTGCTGCACGCGCGCGCCGTCCGCCTGGCCCGCGTCCGCCACGTCCACCGCCTTGCCGCTGTGGCGCGACACCAGCCGCGAATAGCCGCTGTTCGTGGCCACCAGGGACCACTGCTGGCTTGCGCCCGTGTGGCACGTCCACTGGTGCAGCCCGGTGCCGTCCGCCGCGGACGGGCCCACGATGTCCACGCACTTGCCCGTGGCCTTGTTGATCAGCCGGTACCACGGCCCCTGCGGACCGGACGTCCCGCCCCACTGGAAGGACGCCACCGAGCGCGGCGGCAGCGTGTACTCGAAGGACTGCCCGTTCCAGCGGACCTTGAAGGACAGCGTGGCGCCGTCATTCGAGTTCAGCGCGATGAGCGCGCGCGAGCCGTCCGGGTTGCGGAAGGCGAGCGTCTCGATGTTGTTGTTGCCCAGCGACGTGGCGCCCACGCGCACCGCGCCCGGCCGCACCACCTTCGCCAGGTGCGCCCACGCGTAGTACTCCTCGTTGCGCGTGTACGTGCCCGCGGCGTTGTCCACGGTGAACATGCCCCGGCAGTCCGCGCAGCCGCCCACGCGCGGTCCGTGGTTCGGATCCAACGCCAGGTTCCAGTAGAAGGACGTGCGCGACCAGTGGCGCAGCGGCCCGAAGAGGTTGTTCTGCAGCGCCCACTCCAGGTTCGCCGCGGCGTTGGTGGCCCAGAAGCCGCCGGTGCACTCGGTGAAGTGCACCTCCTTGGCGGGGTACGCGTCGTGGAAGGCGGACTGGACGCTGTAGCTGCCCTCCGGGCTCTCGTAGCAGTGGTACGCCACGCCCGCGACGGCGCTCTGCGCCTGACCGCCGTTGTAGGCCATCACCTCATGCGGGTAGCCCGCGGGGCCCGTGCCGTCGTGCCAGTTGTGGTCCCACGCCAGCACCTTCACGCCGTTGAAGCCCGCGGCGTTGAGCGCGGGGCGCAGGTGCTGCGCGGCGAAGATGGACTGGTCGTTGGACTCCATCTGCATGGTCGCGTAGCCGCCGTTGGCGTTGTGCGGCTCGTTCTGGAGGCTCAGCGCGTGGATGGGCACGCCGTTCGTCTGGTAGGCCTGCACGAAGCGCACGAAATAGTTGGCGTAGGTGCCGTACAAGTCGTTGCGCAGGTAGCCGCCGCCGGTGAGCGAGTTGTTGAACTTCATCCACGCGGGCGCGCTCCACGGCAGCGCGAAGATCTTCACCTCCGGGTTGATGGCGCGCGCCTGCTTCAAGAGCGGCAGGATGTACGCCGTGTCGTGGCCCACGGAGAAGTCGTTCAGGTCGCAGCAGGTGTCGTCGTAGGTGTAGTTGTTGCGCGCGAAGTCGGACGCGCCCATGGGCAGACGGATGGCGCTCTGGCCCGCGCCCGCGGTCACGCTGAACAGGTCGTTCATGATGGCCGTGCGCTGCGGCGAGTTGAAGATGAGCCACGCGGACGAATCCGTCAGCGCGCCGCCGAACCCATCGAGCGTCTGGTACGTCACGCCTTCGTTCACGTCGATGGCCGTCGCGCTGCCCGTCTCCGGACCGAACGCCTTGTTCGCCTCGGCGTTGAGCTTCTTCGACAGCGTGCTGCCGGACGACGTCGTCAGCCACACCCGCACGGTCTCGTTCGCCGCGCTCGCCGCGAGCGGCAGGAGGGTGGAGGCGGCCAGCAGCAGGCCCTGAAGGGGGACGCGGGACAACCAGGGGGACATGGGGACTCCAGACACCAAGAGGGAGTCCCGCAGTCTATTCATGCTGTTCTGCTAATGCTTGTTAATCTTGGATGGCTGAGGGAGAGCCTCCAGGCGGCGGACGGCGGCGGTGTGGAGCACCGTGAGCTGGCGCGCCAGTCGCTCCAATTGGGATTGGAGCAGGGGAGCTTCGGCGCTCATCGCGGCGCCGGGGGCGTCCGGGGTGGGGACGTTCCAGCCGATGAGCGTGTCGAAGGCGGGCAGGGGCTTGGGGCGGCGGCCGTGGTGCACCGAGTCCGCCAGGTCCTCGATGCTCGCGTCGATGGCGCGCGCGAAGCGCGACAGGGCCTCCTGTACCGCCAGGGTGGAGGGCACGGAGCGCCGCGACGCGAGCAGGGTGCAGACAGCTGCGAACCGGCGGGTGAAGGCGAGCAGCGTCATCAGCGGCTCCACCGCCTCCGTGCGCCAGCGCGGTTCGGTGAGCAGTCGCTGGAAGGACGTCTCCGCGTTGATGGTGGCCAGTCCCAGCTTGCGGCGCGCCTCCGCCAGCGCCGCCGCTTCCGGTGGCCCGTTCCGCTGCCACGCGCGGGCCAGAACGTTGAAGAACTCGCGGTCCGCGCGCAGCGCGTCCGCCATCTGCGCCGGGAAGCGCTGGTTCTCCGAGCGCTGCCACAGGAAGAAGGTGCCCGCGAGCGCCAGCGCGCCGCCGATGAGCGTGTTGACGATGCGCACCGGCGCCAGCGTCCAGTCCCCGCTGCCTAGCTCCGCCAGCAGCACGAAGGTGAGCGTGGCGAAGATGGTGTACAGCCCGTAGTTGAGCGGGATGAGGCTCACGCACAGCGCCGCGGTGCAGAACAACAGGCCCATCATCGCGTGCGGATTCTGCAGCCAGGACGACACGGCGATGGCCAGCAGTCCGCCCACCACCGTCCCCAGCACACGCTGGAGCGCCTTGAGGTAGGTGGGGCCGGTGTACGGCTGCATGATGGTGAGGACGGTGATGGTCACCCAGTAGCCGTGGTTCGGCCGGAACACGCTGGCCACGTACACCGCCGCCGTGGTGGTGAGCCCCGCGCGCAGCGCGTGCCGCAGCACCTCTGAATCCAGCGTGAGGTGCGCGCGCACCGGATCCAGCAGGGACGCGTGCGACTCCTCGGCCAGCGCGCGAGCGGGAGGCGGGGCTTCAGTGAGGGGGCCGGCCAGCCGGCACGCGGTGTCCAGCGCCACGTCCGCGCGCTCGCGCAGCTCCGTGAGCAGCCGCGCGATGTCCGACAGCCGCGCCCGCTCCAGTCGCGTGACGAGTCCGCGCGCGTCCAGGTCTCCGAGCGCGTCGCGCAGCGCACGTCCGTCCCACTCCGGCTGGGGCCTGCGGTCGCGGCCCTCCTGCTCCACCAGCCGCACCAGGTCCCTGGCCGTGTTCGCGCAGTCCAGCAGCGCCACGGCCACCGCCGCGCGCGGGTCTCCCACGGGGCCACTCACCGGCGGGCCCAGGCTCTCCAACTGCTCGCCCAGGGCGATGAGCCCCATGAACATCGCGTCCACGGACTCCAGCAGCACCAGCAGCCGCTCACCCCGGCCGCGCTCGACCCGGCCCTGACGCGTGGCCGCGAGCGTGGTGCGCGCCAGTTCCAGCAGCTCGCGGATGCGCCCGTGCTGCTCCTGGATGAGCGCCTGCCATGCGTCCTCGCGCGCGCCCTGGACCGTGCGCGACAGTCCTTCCGCGTAGTCCGCCACCGCGTCGAAGCAAGCCGCCACCGCCTTGCGCGCGGGCCGGTAGGGGCGGATGGGCCAGAGCACCAGCGACAGCACCATGGCCCACGCGGAGCCGCCCAGCACCGCCAGGCCGGACTCCAGCGCGTGCACGACGCTGTCAGCAGGCAGCCCCAGCGCGATGACGAAGGTGGTGGCGGCGATGTTGCCGGTGATGTTCGACGCCGCGCCGTACACGCCCGCGAAGCTGCACGCCGTCACCCACAGCAGGGTCGCGGGAATGGCCAGGGCGGGGTGCATCCCCGCGAGGCCGCCCAGCACCGCGGACACCGCCGCCGCCAGCGCCGTGCCGCCCATGGCGCGGAAGCGGGCGTGGTAGGAGCCGCCCTTGTCGACGAAGGACGTGTTGAAGCCGCCGATCGCCAGCCACAGGGTGGCGGGCAGATGCAGCGCGGTGCCCAGGACGGTGGGGACGAAGAACGCGAGCGCGGCCCGGAGGCCCGCCTTCACCGCGGGCCGCACGGGCGCGAAGCGGGCCACGGCCTTCGCATGGTCCAGGAACTGACGGTGGAGCACCCGTCCCCCATAGAGCAACGCCTCCGGCCGGGCCACCGGAATCCGGGCCCGATGCCGTGAGGTCGTCACTCGCGCGCCGGACGCTGGAGCGGGCTCAGTGCGGGGCGGGGGCCGGTTCCCGAGAGGGCGCACCCGCCGTGGCCTTGGGCCCCACGCCCAGGCCGTGGCGCCGGGCCGCAGTGTCCACGATGCGCTGCACGAGCGCCTCGTAGCCCAGGCCGCGCTCCTTCGCCCCCATGGCCACCTCGCACTGGGTCTCCAGGTAGGGGTTGGGGTTCACCTCCAGGAGGTAGGGTTCGTTGGTGCGGCTGGACACGCGGAAGTCGATGCGCGCGTAGTCGCGCAGCTTGAGCGCGCGGAACGCCGTGACGGCCGCGCGCTCCATGCGGCCCTTCAATTCATCCGACAAGTCCTTGGGCAGCACCAGGCGCGGACTGCCCGGCGTCTCCGGGCCGAACTTCACCTCGCGGTTGGCGATCTTCATCCGCTTGCGGTTCCACCGGGAGCCGAAGTCCAGCTCCACCACCGGCAGCACCTCCGGCTTCGCCGCGTCCCCCACCACGCCCACGTACAGCTCGCGGCCCTCGATGTACTCCTCCGCCAGCGCCTCGTCGTCGTACTCCTGACGGATCTTCTTCACCCGTCTCGCCAGCCCCTCCATGTCCTTCTCGACGCCCAGGCCCAGGGATGCATCCGAGCGCGCCGGCTTCACCACCAGCGGGAAGGACAAGTCGCCGCTCGTCTGGAACGACGTGCCGTCGAAGGTGGCGAAGCGGGGCGTGAGCACGCCGTGGAACTGGAGCAGCTGTTTGGCGAGCACCTTGTCCTGCGCGAGCAGCAGCCCTGCGGTGCCGGCGCCCGTGAAGGGCATGCGCGCCAGCTCCAGCACCGCCGCGACGTTGACCTCCAGCCGGTAGTCCTCCGCGAACGTCTCGCAGAGGTTGAAGACCAGGTCCGCGTGGGTGTGCGTGAGCTTCTGCACCAGGTCGGAGACGCTCTCGTCCACGCGCACCTCCAGGGGGTCGTGGCCGGCCGCGCGCAGCGCCGCGCCCACCTGCTTCACCACGGGATCTGTCGGGTCGTCCTTCGTCTGGTAGTGGAGGATTGCGATGCGCAGGGACTTCACGGGCATGTCTCAGTCCTCGAAGAAGCAATCGGTGTGCAGGTAGTTCATCGCCAGCACGGTGACGAGCGACGCCAGCTGCATCGCCGCCTCGCGGCTGTCGTCCGGGTGCAGGGTGAGGTTCAGTGCGGCGGTGCGCTCCGCCAGGTGGTCCACGAGCGCGCGCACCACGCCCCGGCTCACCCCCGCGTAGTGGCCCACGGTGGACAGGAGGCGCTGGCGCTCCGCCTGCACCAGCGTCGCCGCGTTCACCGGTGCCTCGCCCGGCCCCCAGAAGATGTCCTCCAGCGCGTGGTCGAAGGCGTTGCGCAGCTCCACGTCCACCTTCTCGTCCAGCTCCCGCTGGCGGTAGTGGTCCTGGACGGTGCCCTCCATCTCCTCGGTGGTGAAGTCGGGCTCGGCCAGCTGCACGGACGGTGTCGTGCGGCCCAGGCGCTTCGCGATGTCCTCCACGTACTGGAGCTTCTTGAGCGCGCCCCAACCCTGGTAGCGCTTCGCCCAGTCGCTGCCCGGCGTGAGCCACACCGCGAAGGTCTCCGCGAAGTCCTCGTCCGGGTGTTTCTGCGCGTACCAGCCGGAGATGTGGAAGACGTACCGGCGCGAGAAGGGCCGGGGCTTGTAGTCGTCCTGGTAGGGCCGGCCGTAGTCGCCGAAGACGCGGCGCCACTCGTCCGTGTCGTAGAGGCGGTACGCGTAGTTGAACGCGTGGCCCGCCTCGTGGCGCAGATACATCAGGATTTCGGCTTCCGTCTCCGCGCTGCCGCCCAGCTCCGCTTCGATGGACTGCAGGTCCGGATCCGCCAGGTAGAAGGGCAGGCCGATGACGGGCACCCCCGACGGACAACCCCACTCGTCGGACAGGTAGCACTGGGGCTTGAAGGAGAGTCCCTTCGCCTCCAGCTCGGCATGGAGCTGCGCGATGTAGCGCTCCAGCGGCGTGCCCCCCCAGCCGCAGGGACAGGTCCTTGATGCGCGCCTGGAGCAGTGCCTCGCGCCGGGGCGACAGCCGACCTCGCTCCGCGCCCTCGGTGGGGTGTTTCTCGCGCAGTACGCGGGACTCGGACTGAGGGGATGGCATCATCCCCTCCAAGGTGGGACCGGTGCCTGGCGGAGGACAGCCCGCCCGCTGTTTCACGGCAGGCGGCCAGCCGGGCGCCCGGGAGGTGCTCCACTCCGAACGGATGGGCACATTTCCAGTGGGAAGCCCCCAGGAGCCGACTTAGGGACATGGCTCGCTGATGTGAGGAGCAGCGCCCGCGATGAGTCAGGATGTTCCGCAGCAGACGCCGGAGACCCTCTTCACCGGCGGCAGTCAGATGCACGCGCTGGTGCGCACGCACGACTGGGCCGCGTCACCGGTGGGGCCCGTGGCCTCCTGGCCCACGAGCCTCAAGATGCTCGTGAAGACGCTGCTCGGGTCGCGCTACCCCATGATCCTCACCTGGGGTCCGCACCTCACCCAGTTCTACAACGACGCCTATTCGCTGGTGATTGGCGACAAGCACCCGGCCGCGCTGGGCACGGACATCCGGGGCACGCTCGCGGAGGCGTGGGACTCGCTGGAGCCGCTGGTGCGCGAGGCGATGACGACGGGCGTCGCCAGCTGGGTGCCCGCACTCCAACTGCTCCTCAACCGCAGCGGCTACCGCGAGGAGTCCTACTTCGACGTGAGCCACGCGCCCGCCTACGACGACACGGGTGCCATTGGCGGCATGCTCGCGGTGTGCGCGGAGGTGACGCCCCGGGTGCTGAGCGAGCGGCGCACGCGGCTGTTGCGCGACCTGTCCGCCCAGGCAGCGGACACGCGCAGCGTGGTGAAGACGTGCGGCGACCTGCTGACCGCCCTGTCGGACCACCCCCTGGATGTTCCGTGCGCGCTCCTCTATCTGCGCGAGGGGGACGGCAGGTCGCTGACGCTGTGCGGGACCGTGGGCATCGAACGCGGCGGCCCCCTGAGCCCGGAGACCGTGCAGTTGGACGCCAGCTCCCGGATGGCGGCGCCGTTCCTGCGCACGCTCGGAGGGGAGCGGGTGCAGCGCGACGGACTGGAGGCGCTGCTGTCCTTGAAGGGTGGACCGTTTGGTGACGCGGTGGGCACGTTCCTCTTCCAGCCGCTCGCGGGCTCCGGCACGGCCGCGCCGCTGGGGGTGCTCGTCACGGCGCTGTCCCCCAACCGCGCCTTCGATGAAGGCCACGCCTCCTTCAGCGAGCTGTTGAGCGCGCAGGTGGCGGCGTCGCTGCGCAACGCGCGAGCCCACGAGGAGGAGCGCCAGCGGGCGGAGGCGCTGGCGGAGTTGGACAGGGCGAAGACGGCCTTCTTCCACAACATCTCCCACGAGTTCCGCACGCCGCTCACGCTGATGCTGGGGCCGCTGGAGGACGTGCTCGCGCAGGTGCCGGTGACGGAAGCCGCGCGCAAGGACCTGGAGCTCGTCCACCGCAACGCGGGCCGCCTGCTGCGGCTGGTGAACACGCTGCTGGACTTCAGCCGGCTGGAGGCGGGCCGCATCGACTCCAGCTTCGAGCCCACCGAGCTGGCCTCCTTCACCAGGGACCTCACGGGCCACTTCCGCTCCGCCATCGAGCGCACCGGCCTGTCCTTCAGCGTGGCTTGCGCCGCGCTTCCGGAGCCCGTCTGGGTGGACCGGCAGATGTGGGAGAAGGTTGTCTTCAACCTGCTCTCCAACGCCCTCAAGTTCACCTTCGAGGGCGGCATCATCGTGCGGCAGGAGGCCCGGGGCGCCTCCATCCTCCTGTGCGTCACCGATACGGGCACGGGCATCCCCGCGGAGGAGCTGCCCCACCTCTTCGAGCGCTTCCACCGCGTGCGCAACGCGCGAAGCCGCACGCACGAAGGCACCGGCATCGGGCTGGCGCTCGTGCATGAGCTGGTGGAGCTGCACGGCGGCGACGTGACCGTGGAGAGCGAGGAGGGGAGGGGCACCACCTTCACCGTGCGCATCCCCCGGGGCCACGCGCACCTGCCCGCGGACCGCATCCAGGCCGCGCGTCAGCAGGAGTCCACCGCCCTGGACGCGCGCCCCTACCTCCAGGAGGCCGAGCGCTGGTCGGACGCGGAGCCCGTGCTCCGGGCGCTGAAGCCGGTGCGGGCGCTGACGGACGAGGAGTCCCCGGCAGAGGAGGCTCCCCGGGCGAAGGTGCTGGTGGTGGACGACAACGCGGACATGCGCGAGTACGTGGAGCGCGTGCTGTCGCCGTCGTTCGACGTGACGCTGGCGACGGACGGACACGCAGCGCTGGCCGCCGCGCGCGCGAGTCCACCGGACCTGGTGCTGACGGACGTGATGATGCCCCGGCTGGGTGGCTTCGGGCTGTTGCGCGGCCTGCGCGAGCGGCCGTCCACGCGCGCCGTCCCCGTGGTGATGCTGTCCGCCCGCGCCGGCGAGGAGGCCGCGGTGGAGGGGCTGGAGGCGGGCGCGGACGACTACCTGGTGAAGCCCTTCAGCGCCCGGGAGCTGGTGGCGCGCGTACGCTCCATGCTGGAGCTGTCGCGCAGTCGCCGAGAGGCCCTGCGCCAGGAGCTGCTCTCCCAGTCGCTGCGCGAAAGCGTGCAGGCCCGGGACGACTTCCTCGCGGTGGCGAGCCACGAGCTGAAGACGCCGCTGGCTGCCTTCCGCCTGCACCTGGAGCGGCTGGAGCGCAGCCTGGGAGACGACGCGCTGGGCCGCGCGAGGAGCCCGCTGGAGTCCGCCGGCCGGCAGGTGCAGCGGCTGCACGCGCTGATGGAGACGCTGCTGGACGTGTCGCAGCTCACCACCGGACGGCTCGCGTTGGACCTGAACGACGTGGACCTCACCTCCGTGGTGGGCAACGCGGTGGCCCGGCTGCGCGAGGAGGTGGCGCGGATGGGCGTGACGGTGACGCTGGACGCGGACATGCCGCTGGTGGGCCGGTATGACCGGCTGCGAATCGACCAGGTGGTGAACCACCTGCTGACGAACGCGGCGAAGTACGGCCAGGGCCGCCCCATCGCGGTGCGCGTGGCCGCCGAGGATGGCACCGCGCGCCTCACCGTGCGCGACGAGGGCATTGGCATCAGCGAGGCGGACCGCGCGCGCATCTTCGAGCGCTTCGAGCGAGCGGTGCCCGGGCGCAACTACGGCGGCCTGGGCCTGGGGCTCTGGATTGCCCGGCAGGTGGTGGAGGCGCACGGCGGCCGCATCACCGTGGACAGCGCGCCGGGCCTGGGCTCCACCTTCGTGGTGGAGCTGCCGCTCGAAGGGCTCAAGGCCGCCTGAAACACGAAGGGGACCCGGGGCAGCACCCCGGATCCCCTCCCGCGTCACTTCAGGTCAGCTGCCGCTTACTGGACCGTGAACATCAGGTCGTCGCGGTCGTTGTACTCGCCGGAGATGCACGCGCTGGTCGGCGTGCTGGTGCCGTAGCGCATCTGCGCGCGCACGGCTTGGTTGGCGCCGGCGGGCAGCGTGTACGTGGCGGAGATCGTCTGCTGGCCCGGGCCCGGCGGCGTGACGGAGGTGATCAGCGTCCAGACGGGCGTCGTCGCGGTGGAGTTGGCCGTGTAGTACAGGTCCAGCCGGTCCGACGAGGGGGTGGCGTAGGCCCAGACAGTGGCCTCCACCTTCACCTGCTTGCCCGCGGCGAAATTGGAGCCGTCCACGGTGGACACCTTGAGGGCCTCCATGGACTCGTCGCTCTTGTAGGTGCCGCTGCTGGCGTCCTTGCACGTGCCGCGCAGCGTGTTGGGCGTGTTCAGCTCCGGGCCCAGGGAGCCGCGGCCGTTGAAGAGCGTGCCGCTGTCGCAGGTGGCCGCCGCCGCGCTGCAACGCAGCGTCTTGTACGTGCTGTCGTAGGTGCCGGTCGTGGACACGTTGGCCACCGTCACCGTGCGCGCCGTCGTGGTGGTGGTGTTGCCCGAACCGTCATGTGCCTTCGCCGCCACCGTGTGGCTGCCGTTGGCCACCGTGCGGCTGTCCCACGCGTAGCTGTACGGAGAAGAGACGATGGTGCCCTTCACCACGCCGTCCACCAGGAACTCCACCTTGCTGACGCCCACGTTGTCGCTGGCCGTCGCGGTGATGCTGGTGGTGCCGTTCACCGTCGCGCCGCTGGCCGGCGCGGTGAGCGACACGGTGGGGGGCGTGGTGTCCGTGGGCAGGCCCGGGATGGTGCCCTTGCCCAGCTCCGCCAGGTACGCGGCGCCAATGCGCGCGAACTTCAGCGCGTTGTTGGCGTTGCCGTCCGTGCTGTTGGCCAGGGTGTCGTTGGCCGTGTGGATGTTGGGGTTGTCGTTGTTCATCTGCGCTTCGAACGGGAGGGACGCCGGGTAGCCCTGCGCGGTCCACGACGCGTGGTCCGAGCACCCGTAGCCGCACGTGATGTTGGTGCGCGTGTAGCCCGTGTACGTGTCGATGAGGTTGCCCAGGAACGCGTTCTGCGCCGCGTTGGTGTTGTCCGTGACGAGCGTCAGGTCCCACGAGGAGCCGCGGTAGTTGGTCATGTCCAGCTGGAGCACGCCCACCACGTTGGCGCCCGCGGACTTGTGCGCCTGCGCGATGGCCTGCGAGCCGTACAGGCCCACCTCCTCCGCTGCGTACGCCATGAACTTCACCGTGCGCGCCGGCTTGTAGCCCTTGGCCATCGCCACGCGGAAGACCTCCGACAGCGTGGCGACACCGGAGGCGTCGTCATCCGCGCCCGGCGCCGTCGCCGTGGGGCGGCTGGAGGAGCTCACGTTGATGTTGATGGAGTCCAGGTGGCCGCCAATCACCACCACCTCATCCGGGTAGACGGTGCCGGTGACGGTGGCGATGACGGACGGCTGCGTCCAGCCGGAGTGCGTGTACAGCTGCACGCTCACGTCGTCGCGTCCGCTGGCGTAGGACGTCCAGGTGTCGCGCAGCCAGCTGGCCGACTGCGTGCCGCCGGTGGAGTTGTTGTAGTAGCGGTTCGTGTAGCTGGCCAGCTGGATGATGGTGCTGCGCAGGCTGGCCTCCTGCAGGCCGGAGAACAGCGAGTTGACCACCGGCGCGTTGTCCAGCGTGTAGCTCACCAGCGACTGCACGGGCTGCGCGGGGCCGAGCGCCGCGAGCGCCGCCTCCTGCGTGTCGTGCGCCATGAAGCCCGCGCAGCGGTGATACTTGTCGTGCATGATGGCGGACACGTCGCCCAGCTGCGACTCGGTGAGCTTGAGCACGCTCACCCCGTTCGCCTCGCGCACCAGGGTGGGCGCGTTCCCGCCGCGGAACGACGAGCGCACCGTGCCCACCGTCTCCGAACCGATGCTGATGTAGACCTCCTTGTCACGCGGCTCTTCGGCGGAAGCGGTGGCGCAACACAGCGACACGACCACGGGGACCACTCTCTTCAAACGCATGTTCCGCTCCGATTCCAGGCGAGGGGCGCACTGACGGGAGGCACGGCAAGGACCGCCCACGTTCAAGTCCGGGCCGTCTGGCCAGACCTCGGGGGTTGGGGGCGCATCCTGTGGAATTCAAGACACCGCCGTCAAGGCTGACAGCATCGTGAAACACGATGAGACAGCTTTCGCCGCCAACGGTAACGCACCCCGGCCACGCCGCGGACGCGCCGCGGAAGGGCTCACGCGGGCGTCACGGAAAAATGATTGGAAAATGGGAAACGCGAGGGGGAAGCCGCGAGGACGGGCGGCTCTCAGGTCTGCAGGTTCATGCTCAGCGAGCGGCCGGCCGCGAAGCGGGGCTCTGCCTGGAGCTTCTCCAGGACGCGGTCCGAGGCGACGAGCGTCACCTGGGGCAGCAGCCCCGGCTCGCTCATCCACTTCACCGCGCCCAGGAGGTGCTGGGCCTTGATGAACTCCAGGACGGCGCCGTGGAAGGCCTTGCCCTCTTCACGCCACACCTGGGCCAGCTCCGCGCGGCCACGCTTCTCCAGCGGCTGGGGAGCCTTGGAGGCCTTTGCCGCGCGCCGGTTCGGGGACTGCTCTTCACGGGGCAGGACGATGATTTCGATGAACATCGCGGCACCCTCCTGAAGGCAAGAACTGCGAAGTGGCGCGGACTATCGCACGAAGCTGCGTCGTCCCGCCGCCGCGCGCCCGCGCTTTTGTGGAAGTCGCTGCCGCTTTCACGACTTCCCGGGCGGAGGCGCCTTGACATGCGTGAATTGCAGCTCTGATGGTCACGGGGAGCGCGCGGTGTTGAACGACACCCGACGCGCGAATCACGGGAGGCAGACCATGGAACTGCACCACGGCCGCATGTTCGACCACGTCCACCTCCAGGTCAGGGACCTGGAGGCGAGCAAGCGCTTCTACCGCGCGGTGCTGGAAGTCATGGGCATCCCGGTCTTCAACGAGAGCGAGCGGCACCTGGCCGCGGACGAGCTCTTCCTCAGCAGCGACCGGGAGCCCACCGCGCGCGTGCACCTGGCCTTCCAGGCGAAGGACCGGGAGATGGTGCAGCGCTTCCATCAGGCGGCGGTGGCCGCGGGGGGCCGTGACAACGGGGCTCCCGGGGAGCGCTCCTACCACCCGGGGTACTACGCGGCCTTCGTGTTGGATCCGGACGGCAACAACATCGAGATGGTCCACCACGGGCCCGCGAAGCGGTCCGCGCCGTCCGTCGTCTACACCTGGTAGGCGCCGCGTCAAAAGGCACGGGGGCCCCCGGTGTGGACCGGGAGCCCCCATGTCACTGAAGGACGGCTTCGCGCGTCTTGACTAGCGCGCCGTCACGGCCCGGCCGCGCACCTGCTTCGCGGACGGGGCGGTGGGGTTGGCGGCCACCGCGGACGCGACGTTGAAGACCAGGTCGTCGTGGTCGTTGTAGCTGCCCGTGACGCACGAGCTGGAGGCGGTGCCGCCGAAGCGGAACTGCGCGCGCACGGCGTGGTTGCCGGTGGTGCTGCCCACGGTGACGGGGATGGAGAACGTCTTCAGCCCCACCGCGGTGCAGGCCTGGGCGGTGGTGACGGCCGTCCACGCGGGCGTGGTGGTGTTCGTCGTGTAGTACAGGTCCAGCTGGTCCGTGGTGCCGTAGCACCACACCGTCACGTCCACGGTGAGCTGCTTGCCCGGGGTGATGGTGCCCTGGTCCACCGTCTTGAGCACGATGCGGTCGATGCTCTCATCCGAGTGGTAGACGCCGGAGGCTCCGTCCGTGCAGGTGGCGCCCAGGGTGTTGGGCTGGTTGGGCTCGATGCCGCCGGACATCGTTCCGCGCCCGTTGACGAGCGTGGGGCCGGTGTCGCAACCGCACACGGAGCCGCAGGCCGGGGTGCGCAGCGTGGAGTTGTACGTGGCCACGGTGGGCGTGCACACGTTGGTGGTGGTGAAGCTGAAGGCGGCGCTGTACGGGCTCGCGCCGCAGCTGTCGGTGCCCCGCGCGCGCCAGTAGTACGCCGTGAGGTTGGACAGGCCCGGCGTCACGTTCCACGCGCTGGTGGACAGGCCGGTGGCGCTGCGCACCACGTTGGTGAACGCGCTGTCGGTGGCCACCTGCACGTCATACGCGGACGCGTTCGTCACGTCGGACCAGTCCAGCGCCGGCGCCAGCGCGACGCCCGTGGCCGCGTTGGCGGGGGCCGTCAGGGTGGGGGCCGCCAGGGTGACGCAGCCGCGCGTGGTGAAGCTTTGCGCCGCGCTCCAGGAGCTGGTGCCACCGCACGAGTTGAGCGCCCGCACGCGCCAGTAGTAGGCGGTGGTCGCCGACAGGCCCGGGGACACCGTCCAGGTGCTGGCCACCAGCGAGTTGGCGCTGCGCACCACGTTGGTGAACGCGCTGTCGGTGGCCACCTGGACCTCGTAGCCGGACACGCCCGTCACGTCCGCCCAGTCCAGCACCGCGAGCAGCTCGACACCGGTGGCGCCGGAGGAGGGGGTGGACAGCGTGGGCGCGCCGGGCGCCGCGCAGGTGGGCGTGGTGCAGGTGCAGGCGGACGCCTGGCCGAAGCACGCGTTGCTGCTCGCGGGCACGACCGAGTAGCAGTACTGGCGGCCGTTGGCGACCTCCGGGTCCGTGTAGCTGGTGCCGGTGACGGTGGCCACGCGCGCCTTGCCGAAGTCACAGCCCGCGAAGCCCTCCGTCTTCATCACCCAGTACTGGCTGGCGCCCGCGGAAGCGGTCCACGACAGGCTCACCTGGCTGTCGCCCGGGGTGGCCGTGGTGGTGGGGGCCGCCGTGGGGCCCGCCGCGCAGCCGCCGTTGGTGGGCGCGGGCGTGGAGCAGGCGATGTTGTGGCGGTTGTACGCGGCGTAGATGGCCGTCATGTGCGGCGTGCCGTCCGCCAGGTTGCCGTTGTCGTCGTCCGCGGCCAGCCACTGCATGTAGCCGTTCGTCGCGCCGCAGCCGTCGGACGTGCCCGCGGTGCAGTTGCAGGCGTGCCACGTGCCGATGTTGCCGGAGCCCTGGTAGAAGAGCTTGTTGCCCAGGAGGAACGCGTCGTTGGAGTTGTAGTTGAAGGGCGCCGCCGTGAGGTCGCGCGTCACCAGGTCCCACGCCGCCTGGCGCACGGGGGACGCGGCGCAGTGCACCTGCTTGCTGCACGGGCCGGAGCCAGACGAGCACATCTTGCAGGTGAAGTTCTGCGGGGTGGCCGGGATGTTCGGCGCGCTCGCCGCCCAGTCCGCGTCACGCACGCCCGAGCAGCGCAGGTTGCACCAGGACTGGCCCGTCACCTGCGACTCCTGCTGGTTGTAGCCCGTGCCGTCCGGCGTCAGGCCGCAGCCCGTGTCCGTCGTCTGGAAGAAGCCGTAGCCCACGCAGGACGTCTGCAGGCGCAGGATGCCCGCGATGTCCGCGTAGCCCTCGCTGGAGTTGGACAGCGAGCCGTTGGCATCGAAGTTGTCCATGCCGTGGCCCCACTCGTGGTCGAACACCGCGCCAATCTCGCCGGTGTTCCGGCAGCCGCCACCGGACTTGTAGAAGTTCACGGTGCTGCCGTTCCAGAACGCGTTGCACGTGCTGGACAGGTTCACGTTGGACGTCAGCTGGCCCTGCAGCCAGGTGTTGCTGGGCAGCCAGCCGCGGGCCACCTCCTTGATCTTGTTCAGCTCGTAGAAGCTGGAGCGCGCCGCCGGGGTGTTGCCCGGGGACGTGCCCGCGGGCACCGTGCAGTCGTGGTCGTTGTTCACGCCGCCCAGGTCCAGGCTGCCCGTGGCGGAGCTCACGTTGATGGAGCCGCAGCTGTCGGCGATCCTCACGTACTTGCCGGCGAGCGTCGTGTTGAGGGTGCCGGCGCTGTAGTTGTAGATGCCCGCGCCGTCCGTGAAGTTGTTGGGCGACGCGAAGCCCGTGTTCGCCCACGGCATGGGCGTGTTGGGCTGCATGGTGCCGCACGTCTCCTTCGACGTGCAGGTGCCGATGTTGGTGGACGGGTACACGCCGCCCTTCACCTGCGCGTCGAAGTAGTGGTTGTCATCCTCCACGGCGAGCACCTCGCCGGAGTTGGCGTCCACCGTCACCTTCCAGCGCTCGTGCTCACCGGGGTTGGAGAAGCCGTAGCTCCACACCAGCGCGTGGCCGTAGCCCTGGCCAAAGGCCGCGCCCGTGCGCGCGAACGGAGTCACCTCCAGCGTGGGCTGCTGCCACAGGCTGGTGGGCGACAGCGTCTGGCCCAGGAACGTGCTGCCCGCGGCAATGGCCTGGTTCGCGGTGAAGCGGGGCTTCGTGTCGATGCCCACGTTGGCCCACGCCTCCGTGCCCAGGAGGATGAGGTTGCCGTGGCTGATGGTGGCCGTCAGCCGGCCGTGCCGCACCGTGATGCCGTTCACCACCTGCGGGATGTGCACCTGCCACAGCGTTTCCGTCACCTGCGTCACTCGCGGCGAGCCCAGCTGCAGGAGGTCCACGCCAATCGCGTCCTGATGGTCCGCGACGAACTTGAAGACGAGCTCTCCCACCACGGACTCGTCCACGCTGCCCACCGAGCGGCCCAGACCCTGGCGCACGGACTCGAGCGAGACGTTGTTGCGGAAGCCGTCACCCGGGATGAGCGGGAAGCTGCCCTGGATGCCCGTGGGCATGCCGGACAGCGGATCCAGGTACACCTGCACGTTGCCGCCAAAGCGGGTGACGAACCCCGCCCATTTGTCCGCGCCCGCGCGCGGCATCAGAGACCGCGCCTTCTCCAGCGGCACGTTCTGGATGGGCAGGTACAGGTCTGGCTTGAAGAAGGCCTTCTTCGCCGCCGCGCTCTGCTGCTCGGGCTGGGAGGGTTGGAATGCGTACGTCGTGGATGACACCAGGAGGGCAAGACAACACAACGCTGACCGCAGGGGGCGCATGACGTCTCCTCGGGTGATGCCGCCGGACGGGACCGGCGGGCTCCGGGGCGGAGCGCCTCCTGCTTAGGTCATGTGCTTTTTAAAAGTGTATTGCGGCTATTCCTGAGTAAGTTCGTATTGCTGAAAATAGAATGGAATCAGCGGCTTGAAGTGTTCACTGGCCATTCTTTGCCCGCGAAGCGTTTTGTCCTGCCCGCAGTATTCCAACCGGACGCCTGCTCAGGGTTGGGGCCACAGCCGGACGCGGTCGTCCTGGATGAGCTTGCCATTGACCGCGTCGGTGGTGCCGCTGGCCATGAAGCGGCGGGGCGTCTCCCGCGTGGCGACGAGCGCGGCCTCCGCCCACAGGAGCAACAGCAGCGCCCCAGCGAGCGCGGGCAGCCTCCGGGCCACGGCCGCGTGGCGCTCGCCCAGGACCTTCAATGGCAGCACCAGGAGCGGCAGGAGCGCGGGGAAGACGACGAGCAGGCCGCGCGCATAGCCGAAGAAGGCGAGCGTGATGAGCACCCGGTGCAGCACCACCAGCGACAGCAGCCGGAAGGGCGCGTGCGCGGGCTTGAGCGACAGCAGCATCCCCGCGAGGAGCAGCGCCGCCAGCGGCCACTTGAGCCACGCGGAGTCGGGGACGAACACGTCCACCGGGGCGCGCTCGCCGGTGAGTCCTCCGGGCACGTCCGACACGCCGACGCCCAGGCGCAGGCCGTCCAGCCACAGGTCCAGCTTCGTCCAGAGCAGCCGGGCCGCGTCGCCGGGCGAGGCCACCATCCAGCGCAGCCCTTCCGCGTAGCCGTGCAAGAGCAGGCGCCGGTGCTCCGGGCGGGAGGGGTCCAACTGTCCGTTGTTGCCGCCCTGATTGATGAGGGCCGGCGTGAAGCCCCCGGTGGCGCCCGAGTGGTTGGCCATGGCGAAGTTGAGCGGCCCATACACCGTGACGGGCACCCACTCCGGCAGCGGCTCCAGGTGCGGCGCCCGCGCGTTCAATTCGCGCATCGTGTCCACGTTGCGCAGCGCGGAGGGAACGAGCAGGAGCAGGGACACGCCCATCGCCGCGCCCCAGCGCAGGGCCCACGGCTTCCAGGGCCCCCGCTCGCGCGCCGTCCACGCATACACCAGGAGGAAGGGCCACAGCCCCAGGTGCTCCGCGCGGGTGAGGGTGCCCCAGCCCATCACCGCGCCCAATCCCAACACCGCGGGCCAGGACGGCACCGCGCCGCCCATGCGCAATGCCAGCGCACAGGTGAAACACAGCCACAGCGCGGACAGCGTTTCATTGCTGTACGTGGTGGACAGCACCAGCCACCCGAAGCTCGTGGCGTACAGGCCCGCCGCCACCAGACTCCACGGCGTTCCCAACAGGCGCCGCCAGAAGCCCTGGCAGAAAGCCACCGTGGCCGCGCCCAGACAGGCGAGCGCCAGCTTGTAGGGCAGCGCGCTGCCCGCGGGCTCGCCCAGCACCCGGTACAGCAGTCCCAACAGCGCGGGGAACAGGGGCGGGTGGTAGGGCAGGGCGACCGGGCCTTCGCGGCCCCTCGCCAGGTCCACCGCGGCGGTGTGGAAGAAGCGCGCGTCGCCCGCGAAGAAGACGGAGAAGGGCCAGTCCCGGTCCGGCGAACCCGCCAGGTACAGCCCGCGCAGGAGGAGGCTGGCGGCGAACGTGGCCACCATGCCCCAGGCCGCCGGGTGCCGCCGGACGGCGTCTGGCAGGGAAAGCGAGGCCACGGGCTCCTCCGGGGCAGAAAGGCGCCGCACTCTACATTGGTCCGCGCGCACGGGCCTGGGGCTGGGATATGGACGGGGTGCGTCAAAACGGGAGGACGTACATGAGCCGGGTGCTGGACGAGCTGTTGGGGCTCCTGAAGCTGGAGCCCATCGAGGAGAACCTGTTCCGTGGCGCCAGCCAGGACCTGGGCTTCCGGCAGCTCTTCGGAGGGCAGGTGCTGGGGCAGTCCGTGTCCGCCGCCAGCCAGACGGTGGAGGAGAAGCGCGCGGTGCACTCGCTGCACGGCTACTTCCTGCGCCCCGGGGACGCGAGCCTGCCCGTCGTCTACACCGTGGACCGCGTGCGTGACGGCGGCAGCTTCACCACCCGCCGCGTGGTGGCCATCCAGAAGGGGCAGCCCATCTTCACGCTGATGGCGTCCTTCCAGGGCGAGGAGCCGGGCTTCACGCACCAGGCCACCATGCCGGACGTGCCGCCGCCGGAGTCGCTGCCCACGGACCTGGAGCTGTTGGGGCGCCACGCGGGCCGCATGTCGGAGCGGCACCGGGAGAAGTTCCTCTCCGCCAAGCCCATCGAGATGCGCCCGGTGACGTACGTGGACCCCTTCGAGCCCACCGCCGAGCCGCCCGTGAAGCACGTCTGGTTCCGCGCCGACGGCGCCATGCCCGACGAGCCCCAGGTGCACCGCTACGTGCTCGCGTACGCCAGCGACTTCAACCTGCTGGGCACCGCGCTCCAGCCGCACGCGCAGACGTTCCTCCAGCCGGGCTTCCAGATGGCCAGCCTGGACCACGCGCTGTGGTTCCACGGCGACCTGAAGGTCAACGACTGGCTGCTCTACACCATGGAAAGCCCCTGGGCCGGCAACGCCCGCGGCCTGGCGCGCGGGCATGTCTTCACCCGCGACGGGCGGCTCGTGGCCTCCGTGGCCCAGGAAGGGCTGCTGCGCCAGCGCACGGACGCGCGCTAGCGGAACCTCAGAACGTCAGCCGGGGCGTCGGGCCCAGGTCGATGATGCCGCCGCGATCGTCCGGGTCCGAGCCGGTGGTGGGCTTGAAGAGCTTGCTCACCATGACCAGCGACCCCATCAACGCGACGCCGATGGTGCCCGTCAGCAGCAGCGTCTTGCCCAGGCTGAACTCACGCAGCCGGGCGTGGTCCACCTCCGACAGGGACACGACGACCGGGGGCGCGGTGGTGCTGGAGGTGGAGCCCTCCAGCGGTACGCCCCGGAAGCGGTCGCCGTCCACGCCCACCTCGATGAAGCGCTGGAACTCCGTGTCCGCCTGGGCGGAGACCCGCGCCAGCGCCAGCGGCGTATCGGAGGTGAACTGGTGCGCCTGGCCCTCCACGTCCCGCACCGTGCGCTTGCGCTCCGTGACGCGGTTGAGCATCACGTCGCCCAGCTCCCGCATCAGCGCCGCGTTCTCGTCCCGGAAGCCATCCAGCCGCGTGAGCTCCGGCTTGGGAATGGCATAGGTCGTGGTGCAGGACGCCAGCAGGGACAAGGCGGTCAGCGCGGCGCACAGACGCATGGGACGGCTCCTCGGGAGAAACTGGAGGAAAGCCTATCCCGGAGCGTGCCCCGGCGCCTACCGGGGCACGCGGCCGGTGTCTCACTTCAACTTGTAGTTGGCGTCCAGCACGTCCGCCTGCGTCCGGCCCATCACCCAACCGTCGTGGTAGACGACGCCCACCGGCGCGATGGTGTCGTTCCGGTACAGGCCGATCTTCAGGTAGTTGAGCTGCCCGGAGTACTGCGTCGCGATGTTGCGCTTGGGCAGCACCAGCTGGCCGTCGTAGTACAGCTCCACGAAGCCCACGCTCGCGTTGGGGGACCACTTCACGTGGAAGACGAAGTCGTGCCACGTGTTGCGCACCAGCGGCGTGCGCCAGACGATGGTGCCCGGGGACCCGCCGATGTTCAGCCGCATCTCCTCGCCGTAGACGTAGAACTCCACCGGCGGCGAGCCGCAGCACCCGTCATGGTGCCACTGGGTGAAGAGCTGCCAGGTGTTCACGCTGGGGAAGTCCGCCGCGAAGCGCGTGCTCCAGCGGTACCAGTACTCGGAGCCCACCGCCTCCTTCGTCTGCTTGAAGATTTCGTTGCGGTTGCCGCTGGAGTTGATGGGGTCGTCGCCCTGCTTCACCGTGGCCTTGAGGGCGTAGCCGCCCTCGCGCACCGGCGACGAGACGACCTGGAGCCGGTCCGCGGACATCATCTGCGTGCCGTCCCACTGGCTGCGGCTGCCGGACTCGAAGTCGCCCCGCCACACGATGCCGCCCGGGGTGGTGGGAGGCGGCGTCGTCACGGTGCCGGAGCACGGGCGCGCCTCCGCGATGCTGGCCCAGTCGTTGAGGGAGTTGCCCTGCACCGTCACGCGCACCCGGCGCGCGCTCACCGACGTGAAGGCGTACGTCTCCGCCGCGGTGGTCGTGCCCAGGCTCTTGCCGCTGTACACCTGCGTATAGGTGTAGCCGTCCGGCGACACGGAGACGGTGAACGTGTTCGCGCGCTTGTTGCCCTCGTGCCAGGCCACCGACACCGCGCTCACGGCCTTGGTGGCGCCCAGGTCGAAGTCAATCCACTGGCCCTTGCCCAGGCTGCTCCAGCGGGTGGTGAGCTGATCATCCAGCGTGTTCGCCGCGACGCTGCCAGTGCCGTCGTCGCCGCTGGCCTTCACGCTCGCGGGCGTGAGCTGCGTGCAGCCGGTGGTGGTGAGGTCCTCGGCGGACGTCTCGAGCGTGGGCTGGCGGTCTTCCGCCGGAAGGGAACCATCCGGAGCGCCACAGCCAGCGGCGCCCAGGACGAACAACGTTTCAACCAGGAGGAGGGTTTTCTTCAAGGAATTGGCCCAGGGGGAAAGGACAGGCAGTGAAAAGCCATGCTCCAACGACAGGAGACAGGGGCACGGCTGGGGGATGTCTGGCTTTACGGTGGGGCAATCCCCTCGCGTGCTCCCGGACCTGTTCGACAGGGCCGCGGCGACGGGAGGAGAAAGACAGCGTGACGGGTGTTCGGTGCTCCATCCGGCAGCGGGGGAAAAGCCTGCCGTGTTCCAAGGTGATAAACCGAATACCGAAGTTCTATTTCGAACACAAGCGACGCTGAGCCCGCTTGCATGCTGGGCAGGTTCGGAGCGAAAGACAGACATCAATTTCAGACGGCCCGGTTGGAATCCTTCAACACACCGGAAGGGACGACACGGCCCGTCGCGTGGGATGCGCACCACCGGAGCACGGACGTTTCGCGCCGTGGGTTGTGGTGTGGTGTGGGGGGAGGGTTCGCCGTGTTCCGGGCAGGGCGCTTTGGACCCGTGTCCACTTGCGGCGTGCTGAGAGGACATCCCCTTTGCCGCCGACTTGCGATGACGGGAGAATCAGGCAGAAACCCCGTCCGCGATGTTCGTATTTTTCCAGCAAGCCCGCCGCGCGGCGGCCATGAGGCCGGTCGAGTGACGCACCCCATGTCGCGCCCCGCGTCCGAGCAACTGCCCCGGAGCGAGCGCAAGCCGCTGTACGTGAAGGTGGTGACCCAGCCGCCGCTGCATGGCTGCTGGTCCGTGAACATCAGCGAGACGGGCATCGGGCTCATCGCCACGCCGCGCCGCCCCTCCGAGGGCCCGCACGAGAACGAGCCGGTGGAGATGGCCTTCTCTCTGCCGGACACGGGCGCCCACGTGCGCGTGCACGGCACTGTGCGCTGGCGCCACGACACGGCGGGCGTCGGGGGCACCGTCGCGGCGCTGGGCATCAGCTTCGGCGCCTTCGACGCGGCGGACGGCGTGAAGCTGGCGCGCTACCTGGCCAGCTCCCACCTGCAGGTGGTGGCCGCCTTCGCCTCGGATGACGAGACGCGCGCGGTGCGCCAGGCCCTGGACGGCGTGGCCACGCCGCACTTCGCCGCCACCGCGGAGGACGTGCACGCGCTGCTCACGCGCGGGGACATGGCGGTGCTGTTGGTGTGTGGCCAGGACGAGTCGCGGGCGCTCGCGCTGGTGGAGTCCCTGGCGGAGCTGCGCGCGGAGGTGGACCCCACGGGGGCGGGGCCGCCCAGCGACCTGGCCTCGCGCATCGTCTACTGCGCCCCCGCGGCCCCGGAGCGGCTGGTGGCGCTCTTCAACTCCGGCCGCATCTACCGGGCGCCGGGGGCCTGGCCGGACCCGGAAGCCATGCGCGAGGCGGTGCTCCAGGCAGGGCGCGAGCACGGCTTCCGCACGGAGCAGTGGCGCATGGCGCTGGAGCTGGAGCGCAACCTCATGCGCGAGCGCGCGCTGGCCCAGACTCCGGTGGTGGGCGTGGGCCGCCACGGAGAAGACCTGGGTTTTCGCAGCCCTCCGATGCAGCGGGTGATGGAGATGGTGCGCCTGGTGGCCCCCCACCGGGTGGCGGTGCTGCTGCAAGGCGAGACGGGCACCGGCAAGGAGGTGCTGGCGCGCATCCTCCACCGGCTCTCCGGCCGGGGGGACCTGCCGCTCGTCGTCCAGGACTGCGGCGCGCTCACGGAGACGCTGCTGGAGAGCGAGCTGTTCGGCCACGTGAAGGGGGCCTTCACCGGCGCGGTGTCGGACCACCCGGGCCTCTTCGTGCTGGCCAACGGCGGCACCATCTTCCTGGATGAGATCGAGAACACCACGCCCAACCTCCAGGCGAAGCTGTTGCGCGTGCTGGAGACGGGCGACATCCGCCCGGTGGGCGGCACCCAGGTGCGCCACGTGGACGTGCGCGTGGTGGCAGCGAGCAACCGGGACCTGGGCGAGGAGGTGCGCGCCGGCCGCTTCCGCGCGGACCTCTTCTACCGGCTCAACAGCTTCACCATCGACATCCCGCCCTTGCGCGAGCGCCCGGAGGACATCCCGGAGCTGGCCCGCGCCTTCGTGGAGCAGTTCAACCGCACCCTGAAGCGCTCCGCCACGGGCGTGGCCCCGGACGCGGACGAGGTGCTGCACGGCTACGGCTGGCCGGGCAACGTGCGCGAATTGCGCAACGTGGTGGAGCGGGCGGTGCTCCTGTCCCGGCCCGGGGAGATGCTCACCCGGCGCCTGTTGCCGCCCGCGCTCCTCAACAACACGCTGCCCCGGGCGGACCCCACCGGGGATGGTTCGCTGAGGGCCCGGCTCCAGCAGGTGGAGCGCGACCTCATCCGCGAGGCCCTGGAGCGCCATGGCGGCGTCCTGCGCCGCGCCGCCGTGGCCCTGGGCATGGACCCCGTGACGTTGGGCCGCCGGGCCCGGCGTCACGGGTTGTGGAAGCCGGAGTAGCCCTCCGCCCTCCACGCTTTCGTCAGTGCGCCCGCATCCACTGGAGCATGGGCTGCCACACGCGCACGCGCGCGTCCCGGGCGAGGAACAGGTCCGCGTGGCCGAAGTCCAGCTCGCGCTGCGCCTCCGGCCGGTTGCGCACGATGAGGTGGGTGACGTCCGTGCTGCCCAACAGGCGCGTGGAGTACTCGCCGTAGCGGCCCACGCCGCCCGCCGCGCCCACGTACAGCACCGGCACCTTCACGTCCTTCAGGTGGTCGTCGTAGGGCACGTCCAGGCCGCACAGCTGCTTCTCCGTCTCCACCACCTCGTTGAGGCTCTGGTATGGCACCGCCAACTGGAGGTAGTCGAACAGGGTGGGCTCCGACGTGAAGGCCGTCCTGTCCGGCAGGCCGGCGGTGTCCGGCACGCTGCCCGCCAGGTGGTAGCCCGGCGTGATCGGCTGGAGCGGCGCCAGGAGCGCCCCGGTCCGCCCGGCGGCGATGACCGCGAACTTCCGGTTGGTGGGCCGCACCGGGCCCGCGAAGCCCGCCGGGGCCAGCGGGGACGGGGCGTTGGGAGCGCGGGTCGCCAGCTCACCCATGGTCTTCACCGGCATGCCCGGCGCGGGCCCCAGCAGGCCCCCCTCCGTGCGGCCCTCGTCACGGGCGGCCTGGAGCGCCTCGTACCTCTGGCACGCCCACTGGCGCTGCTCGGCCGCGTCCGGCCCGTAGCGCAGCACCATGTCCATGGGCACGAAGCCGTCCACCCGGCGCAGGGCGCGCGGACGCTGCGACTCCCCGTCCAGGTACGCGTACCCGAGGGTCGCGCCCCGGCTCCAGCCCAGCAGGAACATCCGGTCGTTGTTGCCGCCGTTGCCGGACAGCCGCCGCACCACGTCCGCCAGCGCCAGGCCCGTGCCCATGTCCTTCACGTGCGACTGCATGTTCCAGTCCTCCATGAACTGGAAGTTCGTCTCCGCCTCCGGCACGCCCACCCAGCGCAGGTCCAGGCCCCACACGTCCACGTCCTGGCTCGCCAGGAACGTCGCCAGGGAGCGGTTCTCCGGCATCGTCGTCACGCAGCTGTTGGTGAGGAACGCGGGCGCGAAGCCCCACAGGTCCCCGTGCACCATGAACACCGCCCGGCTGCTGCGCGCCGGAATCCACGGGTACGCCTCGCGCACCACGCGGTGCACGGTGATGGCGTCGTACTTCCCCGTGCCCACCCGCACCTTCCAGCTGTAGTGCGCCAGGCCGCCGCCCAGCGCCTCTCGCTTCGTGTTGGAGGCCACCAGGCCCGCCGCCACCAGCGGCCGCGTCCACGGATCCGCCTGAAGAGTCACTTCGTGCGCGTCCCCCGGATTCGCGCGCAGCGCCACGAACAACACCACCATCGCCCACAGGCTCAACGTCCTACGCATACCGACCTCGGATCGCATTGAGGGTCCCCCACGCAGACAAGCGCCAGGCTCTGACACCCGGTGCCTCCCGATGCAGGCCTTCCCAGAGCACCTTCTGCGCCAGGGCCCAAGTAGTTGATTTCATTGGTGTTGCCCCGCAGGGCAAGCTTCACCGGTGAAGGCCGCTGGACGCCGCTCCCAGCACCCTCCGAGTGAATAAACGCAGGACCCCGCGTACTTCAATGCTGAGACATGCGGACCACGAATGGAGCGGGCTCCCTGGGACTGAACGGACACCCCCGCCGGCCCCCCAGGGTGTGTTTGTTCATTCAATCCAACACATACATCTGAAACAGGCAAGTCCTGGATGTTAGGGGACGACGGCGGGGCAATCGCTTGGGGGCGGTGGGACGGGAGACAACATCGGGTCTCACCCTGACTCCCCTCGGAGGGGGAGGACCCATGCCCGAGACCGTCTTCGTCGACAACATCTGGAACGACTTCGCGCACAGCTACGATCAGATGATCCCCGAGCTGCCGTGCTACCAGCGGCAGCGCGAGAAGATCCTCCGCGACACCCGGGAGCGCTCCTACGTCATCGACGCGGGGTGTGGCACGGGGCTCGTGAGCGAGCCCCTGGTCAGGCGTGGGCAGCGCGTCGTCGGCTTCGACAACAACCAGGCCATGCTGGCCCTGGCGGTGCGCCGCCGCGCGAAGGAGCCGGAGGCGGTGCGCGCCCGCTGGACGCTCTTGCCCGGGGACGTGACGACCTTTCCCCTGGAGGTGGAGGGGGCCGCGGACGCGGTGGTGATGAACAACGTCCTCTTCTACGTGAAGGACCCGGAGGCCGTGCTGCGCGAGGCCTGGACGCACCTGAAGCCCGGCGGCGTCCTGTGCATGACGAGCAACAAGCGGCCCAGGCCCGACCTGGAGCTGGTGCTGAAGAACTCCATCCGGGAATGGGAGTCCCAGGGCCGGTGGACGGAGAGCCTCCAGCGCGCGGTGAACCACCACCGCACCTGCGCCCAGCGGCTCACCACGGACCCCAACGAGATGGTCACCTTCCTGGACACGGACCAGGCGGTGAAGCTGCTGGAGAAGGTGGGCTTCAGCGAGGCGCTGGTGGCCGACGGCGACGACTACTACGGCGAGAACTTCTACGTCTGCATGCGCAAGTAGGGAGCCCTTCCATGAGCAACGTGAACCCCCGTTTCCAGCGCAACCTGGGCGTCCTCCACCCGCAGACCATGGACAAGCTCGCCAGCACCCACGTGCTCGTCGCCGGCGTGGGCGGCGCCGGAGGCCAGTGCGCGGTGGACCTGACGCGCCTGGGCTTCGGCTGCCTGACGCTCGCGGACTTCGACGTCTACGAGCGCCACAACATCAACCGGCAGATTGGCTGCTTTGAAAGCACCCTGGGCCAGCACAAGGTGGACGTGGTGGAGCGCATGTGCCGGGACATCCACCCGGACCTGCGCGTGCACAAGCTGAAGGAGGGCATCACCGACGCCAACGTGGCGCACGTGCTCCAGGGCCTGGGCGGCCTGCCGCCGGTGGACTACGTGGTGGAGGTCATCGACATCGCGGGGGCCCGCGCCAAGGAGTCGCTCCACCAGACGTGCCGGGAGATGGGCATCCCCATCATGACCGGGCTGATGCTGGGCTTTGGCGCCGCGCTGCACGTCTTCCAGCCGGACGCGCCGCTCTACGAAGAGCTCTTCATCCTCCCGGACGGCCGCATCGACCTGCCGAAAATCATCCCGCACCTGGGCAGCTACATGCTCCAGGAGTACATGGATGCCTGCTACCAGGGGAAGGGCCACGCGCCCACGTGCGTGATTGGCGCCACCACCGCCGCGGGGCTGATGGTGAGTGAAATCATGCGAGGCGTGATGCTGGGGGCTCGCGCGATGGTGTCCTGGCCCGAGTACCTCTACGTGGACCTCTTCGACCACCGCTACGTGCGCGGCTCCGTCAGCGCCACCCGTCCGGCCCGCCCGGTGGGGCAGGGCGCGAGGGGCTGAAAAGGTCGCCCGCGCGAAGGCTTCTCTCCGGGGCCGGGGGCCCTTCTGAAGGGCCCCCGAATCCCCCCGGGGACTACATCACCACGCCGCGCGACCGCGCTTCGTTCACCAGCTGCGTTCCATCCACGCCCAGCCGCCGGGCGATGAAGCCCGCCGCCCCGTCCGCGTTCTTGTGCACGCGGATGAACTGGTCGTCATACGTGCGCGTGACGATGAGCATCCCCGACACGATGACGCGCTGGAGGTTGTGCTGCAGCTCGTTGCCTTCGATGATGACGTGGATTTCGGAGAACAGCGCCCGCGCGTCCGACAGCATGTTGGACAGGTGCCGCCGCTGTTCGCTGTTGGGGACCGCGGACTTCGCTCCCGCGATTGTCACCAGCACCAGCGGCTGCTGCTGATGCTGTTGGTAGGCGGCCTGCATCTTCTGGAACACCGCCTGAATCTCTTCCGGCGTCGGTGGAGCGTCCCAGCGCAGGAAGAACACCTTGTCGATGACGTCTGTCTTGTAGACCGGAAGTGCCATGGCGTTCGCGACTCCTTTGTGTCGGACCCAGCGGCCGTCCCGGTCGGTACGCGTCCGGGCTTTCTCCCTGGGCCTATGGGACATCCTGCGCTTCAGCCGCGGTCAAGAAACTAGCCCTGGAGGCTGACATTGCTGAGACGACACATCGGCTCCGCCCTGACGGCGTCACGGACTGTGTGTTCGCCTCGGAGGCCCCCTTGGATGTCAGCTGTTGGATGCTGAACCCAGACGCCGGGGCCGACCGCCCTGTCTGCCTATTCCGTTCCATGTAACAAGTTTCAACGGCGATTCCCCATGAAAACAAGAAGGCCCCGGGAGCACGGTGGCTCCCGGGGCCTTCAAGAGACTTCAGGTCTTCAAGCGGAAGCGGTTACCCGCCGGAGACGGTGGTCTCCACCAGGTTCGCGTCGCCGTTGATCTGCGCGTCCGTGAAGAGGATGGGGCGCCACTGCTTCTGGGAGTAGCGCAGGGTCTGGTCCGCGTAGTGCGGGGACTTGGGGTCGCCGGACTGGCTGTAGGTCAGCACGGCGTTGGCGTTGGGGCCCGCGTCGGTGAACTGGAGCGCCATGATGAAGGAGCTGCCGTTGTTGATGGGGTAGCCCTCCTTCGCCAGCAGGGTGTTGGCGTTGTACGTGGCCGTGTGGGGCTGGGCGAAGTCGAACACCGTGGTGCGGGCGGCGCCGTAGGACATCACGTTGGTGATGCCCTCGCGGTGCATGCCGCCGTGCAGGGGGATGGCGGTGCCCGAGCGGGTGGTGAACTGCACCTGGCCCAGCGTCTTGTCCAGCGCGTTGCCGGAGCGGTTGATGGTGAAGACGGCCTGCGCCAGCTTCACCAGCACCGGGTCGTCACCCGTGGCGGGCGCGGGCGTCAGGGTGTTGGGCGTGGCGATGGGGTTGGCCGGGTCGAAGGCCACGTCGAACAGCGGCCCCTTGTTGACCAGCTGCGCGCCGGTGTACGCGCCCAGGAACTCGCGGAAGATGAACGCGCCCTTCTGGTCCAGGTCGTAGCGGCCGTTCCAGCCGGCCAGCAGCGCGCAGGCCTGGCTGATGTCCACGGCGGTGCCGTTGTAGGTCGCCGTCGTCTTGCCCGTGCAGCGCTCCACGACGGCCGCGCGCAGCAGCTCCTCCATGGAGCTGCGGTTGCTGAACACGGCCGTCTTCAGCTCGTCGAAGCTGAACTTGCCGTCCGCGCCGGAGGCGCCGGTGGCCGTGGCCTCCGTGAGGACCTTGGCGTTCATGCGCGTGCGCGGCGACTGGGCGACGCCTTCGAAGCCGTGCAGCGGGGAGAAGCCGGTGAGCGGCGCGGCGGGGTTGGCCAGCCAGTAGCTGTCGTTCGCGTTGAAGACGAAGTCCTTGCGCTCCAGCTGCGGCACCTTGGCGAAGGGCACGAGGCCGGGGCTGCGCGAGCCCGGCTCCACCTGCCACTCATTGGCCGGATCGCTGCCGTTGAGCACCACGAAGCCCAGGGCCTGGAAGATGCCGTAGGTGACGTTGAGGGCGGGCGTGTTCGCCTCGGTGGCCCACTTCGTGTACGCGTCCTTCGTGAGGTTGGGCGTAGGCGTGGCGTCCGTGTACCAGGCGTTGCCGTCCTTGTCGGCGAACATGGTGTTCACCCAGGGCAGGCCCTGCTCGGTGGCGTAGACGCTCTTGAACTCGGTCAGCGTCTTGGCCTTGTTCATGCCGTGGAACTGGTCCAGGAACTTGGTGTTGTCGATGTTCGCGTCACGCAGCGTGAGCGCCGTCTGGCTGTTCCAGCCCAGCGCGCCGGGGGGGAAGCCCGCCGGGGCGGCCGAGTCCGGGAAGGCGATCATCGGGCCGTAGTGGCTGAACCAGACGGTCTGCGTGTAGTTCGTCAGCGACCCTTCCGACAGCTTCACCAGGATGGTGAAGGTCTTGGAGGTCATCTGGCGCTCTTCGGTGCCGTACTTGTAGACGGTCGGCTTCCCCGGGACCAACTGCACCTGGTAGATGGTCGCGCGCTGGCCGGCGGAGAACGTGTGCGTCCAGGCCAGGTTGTCATTGAAGCCGATGAGCACCGCCGGCACGCCCATGAGGCCCACGCCGTAGACGTTCATCTGGCCCGGCACGGTCAGCTGGCTCTCCCACAGGCGCAGCTCGCCTTCCCAGGGGAAGTGCGGGTTGGCCATCACCATGCCCTTGCCGTTGTCGGTGCGCTCACCGCCCAGGGCCCAGCCGTTGCTGCCGAAGTCCGCCAGCTTCAGCCGCTGGAGCTCCTGCAGCGACGGCGCCTGCGGGCGCAGCGCGGCCTGCTTCGGGTCCACGGACTGCGCGCCCACGGTGGGGGGCGTGGCGGACGGGATGGTGAGCGCCAGCGCGTTGATGCCCGCCAGCAGCGTCAGGTCCGTGTTGTACGCCAGCAGGTCCACCGGGGTGATGGGCTTGACCCAGGCCGCGTTGGCGCACTCGGTGGGACGGGCCTCCGGGGGCGTGTCCTGCAGGTACTTGTTGTAGCCGGCCACATAGCCGGTGACCATGTCCTGCATTTCCTGGGACAGGGTGGGGAAGGCCGCTTCCGCGCGCCCCATCAGGTCCATGGCCAGGTACGCCAGGTCGCTGCCCACGTGCTTGTTGCCCGCGCCCTGACCCAGGTAGCGCGCGCGCTCGCCGCGCACCTTGAGGACCTGATCCGCGAGGGTGCAGACGTGGTCCTGCGCGAAGGCATAGCCCTGGCCGAAGCCCAGGCTGCCGTAGTTGTCCGCGGTGATGTGCGGAATGCCGTACGACGTGCGCTTGATCTTCGCCGTGTACTTCGGGGTGGTGGGAGTCGGAGTCGGGTCGACCGGCTCCTTGTCGTCACATCCGGCGCTGGCAACCAGCGCCATGGACGCGATGAGGGAGAAAGAAAGACGGCGGGTCCGGACAGAACGGAACCCACCGCGAGGAGGAAGATTATCGGGGATGTGCTCGGGCATGGCGGCCCGGAGACTAGGAAGGTGGCGATTCGCCGGTCAATGTTTCTGGGATTTGACTTTTCCACGGAGGTGAAACGGGCGGATGCGTTGCGTCGTGGGTTTGGGAAAGCCGGAAAGACGGTGTGTGTTACATGTGAGCCATGACGTCCGAGCCCTCGTCGCCGCCCGCGGCCCGCCGCCAGCGCCGCCACTTCTCCATGATTCGCACCTTCGTGCTGGCGGACTTCGTCACGCTCGGCAACGGCTTCTCCGGCGCCGGGGCCATCCTGGCGGCCATGCAGTCGCTGGCCACCAACAACCCACGCTGGTTGTGGGTGGCGTTCTGCCTGATGCCGGTGGCGCTGGCGATGGACGTGGCGGACGGCCGCATCGCGCGGTGGCGCTTCCGCAAGTCGCCGCTGGGCGCGGACCTGGACTCGCTGGCGGACGTCATCTCCTTTGGCATGGCGCCCGCGGCGCTGGCGTTCGCGGTGGGCCTGCGCGGCAACCTGGACGTGGCGGCGCTGCTCTACTTCGTCGCGTGTGGCATCAGCCGCCTGGCGCGCTTCAATGTCACGTCCGCGGAGCTGTCCGACGGCACCGGCAAGGTGAAGTACTTCGAGGGCACCCCCATCCCTACCAGCCTGGTGCTGGTGATGGTGCTGGCGGTGGCGACCTGGCAGGGCCGCATTGGAGACGCGTTGTGGGGCGGGGTGTGGAACCTGGGCCCGCTCCAACTGCACCCGCTGGCGCTGCTCTACGTGGTCAGCGGCAGCGCGATGATCAGCAAGACGTTGCGGATTCCGAAATTCTGAAATCTTCCGCCGGGGTGGGCGGGGGGGGTGCCATCCAGTGGACGTTCTGGAGGGCAGTTCCCCTGTTTTTCCCACGGTGAGGCGGTTGGCAGTCCCGGGGTGGGTGCCTAGCTTCGCCACCTGAACCGCGAGGGCCACACCCGGAAGGTGTGGCCGCGTTCGCGGCTTCAAGGCTTTTGGGCGAGGCGGGGAGGGAAGGGTGGGTGCCATGACGGGGCGCTGGGGCCTGCTGGGTTTGGTGATGGTGGGACTGCTGTCGGGCTGCGCGGACCGGGAGCGCTCGTCGCTCGCGGATGGCCGGCTGACGGCGACGCCAGGTGGCGTCGACTTCGCGCGGGTGGCGGTCTTCGACGCTCGCGAATCCACGGTGACGCTGCGCAACGTGGGCCGCGCGCGCATCACGGTGGACGAGGCCTGGGTGGAGGGGCCTGAGGGCGCCTACAAAGCGGAGTTCACCCACGAAGGCCCGCACAGCCTGGTGCCGGGCAGCGAGTGCACGCTGAAGGTGCGCTTCGCGCCGCTGGCGCAGGGCGGTCTGCCCGCGGTGCTGGTGATCCGCTCGGACACGCGCATCGAGCCGCTGATGCGGATTCCCCTCAACGGCGCGGGCGTGGACGCGTGGGCGCGGGTGACGCCGCGCGCGCTGGACTTCGGCCGCATCGAGGCGGACTCCACCAAGACGCTGGGCGTGACGCTGGACAACCCCACGGAACTGCCGGTGATGGTGACGCCCAAGCTGGTGGGCGCGGACAAGGATGAATTCATCGCGGCGCCGGTGACGGTGAACCCGGGCGAGCGCGTGGAGTTGCCCCTCACCTTCAACCCGGTGAAGGTCGGCAAGAAGCAGGTTGCGTTGGCCATCTCGCCCTGCCACGGGTGCGCGGACGTGCCGGTGCAGGTGACGGCGGAGTCGCTGGAGCGCGCGGTGGTGGCGGAGCCGGAGGTGGTGGACTTTGGCGCGGTGCCGGTGGACCGCGACGCCATCAAGGCCTCCAGCCTGCGCAACATCAGCACGGAGCCGGTGACGGTGACGTCGCTCATGCTGGATGGCACGGACGCGTCCTTCAGCCAGAACAACACGGGCCTGCCGCTGGTGCTCCAGCCGGGAGAAGTGCGCGCCTTTGAAATCCGCTACAGCCCCGGCCACATGGGCGCGGCCACGGACCGCGCCGTCTACACCGTGGTGAGCAAGCGCCACCCCACGCTGCCCGTGCCGCTGCGCGGCTTTGGCGGCGCGTCCGAGCTGTGCGTGTCGCCGATGATGTACGACTTCGGCGAGCAGCCGCTGGGCTCCAAGGTGCGCGTGGTGGTGAACGTGAAGAACTGCGGCACGGACAACGCGGGGCCGCTCACCATCAACACGCTGGACTGGACGCCGGACGCGACGGGCGCCCAGCTCCAGTTCAACAACAAGCCGGTGGCGCTGCCGTTCACCCTGCCGGCCAACGGCGAGCTGAACCTGGAGGTCTTCTACGAGCCCATGCGCGAGGGCAGCGCGTCCGGCGCGCTGGTGATGACCACGAGCGCGTTCTCCGCGGCCACCGTGCAGCTGGACTTCTTCGGCAGCGCGAAGGCGCACGCGCCCTGTGAATTGACCGTCACGCCGGAGCTGGTGGACTTCGGCACCATCCCGCCGGGCCGCGGCGCGGTGCTGGGCGTGAAGCTGGAGAACAAGGGCACGGACCTGTGCCCCGTGAAGAACATCCGCGTCGCCAACGACGGCGGCGGCGTGTTCAAGATGCCCGGCGGCGAGCTCTTCGGCGGCATCATCTACCCGGGGGATTGGTTCAGCTTCCAGGTGGCGTTCCAGGCGCCCTTCACCGGCGGCAACTTCATCGGTGAGTTGCAGGTGGAGCAGTACAACCCGGTGACGCCGGTGCGGCAGGTGCCGCTGATGGCGAACTCGCAGGAGACGTGCCTGGTGGCGTCGCCCTGGTACCTGGACTTCGGCCTGGGCCGCAAGGACTGCCGCCCGGCGCCGCGCGAGGTGAACTACCTCAACGCGTGCACCACGCCCATCACGGTGTCCAACGTCTTCATCGGGCCGGGCACGACGGACACGGAGTTCGAGCTGTTGGACCATCCGGCGCCGCCCGCGTTCCAGCTTGCGCCGGGTGAGTCCTTCACGGTGGGGGTGGACTACCTGGCGCAGGTGACGGGCATGAACCTGTCGCCGCTCTTCGTGGACTCCAGCGACCTGCCCATCCCGCTGATGGTGCCGCTCATCGGCGAGTCGTCGAAGAAGACGGACAAGACGGACACCTTCGTGCAGCAGGACGTGAGCAAGGTGGACGTGCTGTTCGTCGTGGACAACACGGCGTCCATGGTGGAGGAGCACCCGAAGCTCGTGTCCGCCATCCCCGCGTTCGTGGACGCCGCGCGCAACAAGGCGGTGGACGTGAACATGGCGGTGACGACGACGGGCATCTCCGCGGTGTCCGGCGCGTGCCCGGGCGGCGCGCTGGGTGGCGAGGCCGGCCGCTTCTTCCCGGCGGACAACAGCCGCCAGCGCATCCTCACCCTGGGCACGGCCAACGTGACGCAGGTGCTCCAGCAGAACGTGCAGGTGGGCCAGTGCGCCCAGGTGGAGCAGGGCTTCGAAGCGATGCGCCGCGCGCTCACGTCTCCGCTGGTGAACAACGTGGATGATCCGCGCACGCCGCTGGCCAACGACGGCAACGCGGGCTTCCTGCGCGACTCCGCGGCGCTGGTGGTGGTGTTCGTGGGCGACGAGGACGACCACTCGCCGGACGCGGTCTCCACCTACGTGCAGTGGGCGCAGCAGCGCAAGGGTGAGAACCAGCCGCAGCGGGCCACGTTCTTCGCCATCGCGCCCACCAAGACGTCCTGCGCCACGGCGGGCGGCACCGGCACCCGGTACGCGGACGCGGCGGCGCAGACGGGCGGCGAGGTGCTCAACGTCTGCGCGGCGGACTACGCGCCGCTGCTCCGGCAGGTGGCCAGCAAGGCGTTCAGCGCGCAGGACCGCTTCCCGCTGAGCGAGGAGCCCGACGCGGGCACGGTGGTGGTGACCGTCAACGGCACCGCCACCCCCACCGGGTGGACCTATGACGCCGCGTCCAACAGCGTGGTGTTCAGCGTGGTGCCGCCGCCGGGCTCCAAGGTGGCCATCACCTACCGCCGCGCCTGCGCCAACGACTGAACGGTGAAGAAGCTGTGGGTGTGGACCCCGTGACGGGCCGGCCATCCGGCCCCGAACGGGGTTGTCAGACCCCGGTGCTACAGCACTGCATCTGCCTGTGCGGATGACCAGAAAATTGGAGGCGCTCCCTCGGTGTGTACCCTGCGGAGCGTCTGCACGCTGTTGCCCTGGAGGCGCTGTGAGCACCTGGATGCCCGATGAGCCCCTGAAGTCCTCTCCGCGCGCCGGTGCGCCGGGACTGCGGGTCATCCGTGGAGAGGGGCAGCGCAAGCAGGAGCCGCTGGCGGACCGGAACGCGGTGGCCCGGGTGCTGATGGAGGCCGGGGCGGACATGCTCCTGCGGCGCATCAGCCCCGTGAGGGCGCAGGAGATCGAGCGCAAGGTGGACCGGGTGCTGGACCTGTTCGACCGGGTAGATGCGGCCCCGGTGCTGATGCCGGTGCTCAAGCGGCACCTGGACGAACTGGAGGCCCTGATGCGGGAGACCCGCGAGGTCCGGGCCGCCCGGCGCTAGGCACACACCCGGTGGAACCGGAAAAAGCCCAGGGGGATTCGATGTTTGATTCCCCTGGCCCGGCCGCTTACGCTTGGGGTTCGCCACCTCGCGTCCGGCCGTGTCCATCGAAACCTACGGCAGCTACCAGCTCCTGAAGCGCCTCGCCACGGGCGGCATGGCGCAGATCTACCTCGCACGTCGGCCAGGTTCGGATGCTCCGGACAAGCTGCTGGTGTTGAAGCGGATCCTCCCGCACCTGTCGGAGAACGACGAGTTCGTCCGGATGTTCCTGGACGAGGCGCGGATCGCGGCCCGGCTCGCTCACCCCAACGTCGTGCAGATCTACGACCTGGGCGCGGAGGCGGACACCTTCTTCATCGCCATGGAGTACATCCATGGCGTGGACGCGCGCCGGCTCTGGAAGCGCTCGGAGACGGCGGGCCGTCCGCTGCCGGTGCCCCTGGTGTGCCGCATCCTCCTGGAGGCGTGCGCCGGCCTGGACTACGCGCACAAGAAGACGGACGCGGCGGGGCGCCCGCTGGGCATCGTCCACCGGGACGTGTCACCGCAGAACATCCTGGTGACGTTCGACGGTGGCGTGAAGGTGGTGGACTTCGGCATCGCGAAGGCGGCGGATCAGGCCACCGTGACGCGCTCCGGGGTGCTCAAGGGCAAGTATTCGTACATGTCGCCGGAGCAGGCCGCGGGCCAGCGCGTGGACCGCCGCTCGGACGTGTTCGCGCTGGGCGTGGTGCTGCATGAGCTGCTGACCGGGGGGCGCCTCTTCAAGCGCCACAGCGACATGCTGACCCTGTCGGCGGTGGCGGAGTGCAACGTCCCGGCGCCTTCGCAGGTGGCTCCCCGGGTGCCGGCGGAGCTGGACGCCATCGTGCTCAAGGCGCTCGCGAAGGAGCCGGACGCGCGCTTCCAGCACGCGCAGGAGCTGCAGTGGGCGCTGGAGGGGTGGCTCGCGTCGCAGCCGCAGCCGTGCGGCACGGCGGCGGACCTGGCCGGGTACATGGGGGAGCTGTACGCGGACCGCCTGACGGAGGAGGCGCGCTCCGGCGAGGTGCAGGTGACGGACGAGGAGGCGGGGGGGGCTCCGCCGCCCGCGCCGCGCCGTTCGGCGATGCGGCCCGCGACGGCGCCGGGGCGCACGGAGAACGAGCCCACCACCACGCTACGTCCGAACCGGTCGAGCCGTCCCAGTGGGAAGGTGGAGGCGCGCCGCGAGGACGCGGAGGCGGGTGGGGCTCGCTCGGAGGTCCGGGGCCCGGACACCCGTCCAGAAGGCCGCAACGCGGAGGCGCGGGTGGACGCGCGCAACGCGGAGGCCCGCTCCGTCGACGCCCGACCGGAGCCCCGCTCCGAGGTTCGCAATGCGGATCCGCGAGTGGATTCCCGCGCCGTCGATGCCCGGCCGGAGCCTCGCTCGGAAGTCCGTAACGCGGACCCGCGAGTGGACTCCCGCGCCGTCGATGCGCGGCCGGAGCCCCGCTCCGAGGTCCGCAACGCCGACCCGCGCGCCGAGGCCCCCCGGGGCATGACGGGCTCGCGGCGGGCGCTGGAGTCACCGCCCTCGCGGAGCACCCGGCCGGTGCGCCTGGAGGAGCCGTCCCTCCCGACGGTGACGCAGGACGAGGACGGTCCCACGCTCGCGATGGTGGACACGCAGAGGAAGCTCTCCGGCGGGTTCCAGATTGAAGAGGACGGTCCCACGCTCGCGATGGTGGACACGCAGGGGAAGATCTCCGGCGCGTTCCAGATTGAAGAGGACGGTCCCACGCTCGCGATGGTGGACACGCAGGGGAAGATCTCCGGCGCGTTCCAGGGCGCGTTCCAGATCGAGGAGGACGGTCCCACGCTGGATCATCGCTCCCTGACGGCGACGCTGACCCGGGATGACGAGGACGACTCGACCCTGGACATGCGCTCGGTCTCCCGCGCGGACGTGGACGAGGGCCCCACGCAGGACCTGCGCGCCGTGCCGCGCTCCGAGATTCCAGCCCCCCGTCCGGGCGGGCCCACGCCGTCCGGTGAACACCGTGGCCATCGGCTCCCGGTGCCCGCGCCCCACGCGACCATCGAGGAGATGACCGCGTCCACCGCGCCGCGCTCCGCGTCGCGCGCGCCCATGCCTGGCGCGTGGGTGCCGCCGGCCCGCACCGGCACGCTCACCGAGCAGTCCGCCGTGGAGCCGCCCAAGCGCCGGGGGCTCCTGTACGCCGCCATCGTGCTCGTCGCGATCCTGGTGGGCGTCGCCCTCGTGTGGAGCCTGGGCCCCGGCGCCAGCGGTGTGCACGTGGAGTCCGAGCCCGCGGGCGCGCGCGTCGTCTTCGAGGACCGGGTGCTCCCGGAGCGCACGCCGCTGACGCTGCCTACGGTGAAGCCCGGCCGCTACTGGGTCGTGCTGATCAAGGAAGGCTACCGCGAGCTGCGCACGCAGGTCGTCATCCCGCCGTCCGGCCGGCTCGACGTGGGGCCGCTGAAGCTCGTGCCGATGCCGTCGTCCGGAAAGCCCGGCACGGAGCCGCCCGCGTCGGCGCCGCCAGCTTCGACGACACCGGAGCCCGGCGTCGGACCTTCCGGCGCGGCCGCTCCCCGTGAGCCGGACGCCGCGGCCCCCGAAGTGAAGCAGGCCCAGGAGTCCCCTGTCGCGCAGGCTCCCGCGCCGGTGGTGAAGACGCCCGTGGCCACGGCGGAGGTGCGTGAAGCCGCGCGCGCCGCGGAGCGGGCCGCGTCGGTGAGCTTCGTGGTGACGCCCTGGGCGGAGGTGTCATGCAACGGCCGCAAGCTGGGGGAGACGCCGTTCCAGCCGGTGAAGCTGGGCGTGGGTTCGTATGACTGCAAGTTCACCAACCCCGAGCTGAAGCGCACTGTCAGCCGCCGCATCGAGGTGCGTCCCATCGACCTCAACGTGGTGACGGTCAAGTTCGAGTAGGCGTGGCCTTGGACCCTTCCGTGACGCTCGAGGCAGGCACCCACGTCGGCAAGTACGTCGTGCGCCGCAAGCTCGCCGAAGGGGGCATGGCGGAGATCTTCCTGTGCACCGCACGCGGGCCGGAGGGCTTCGAGAAAGAGGTCGTCATCAAGCGCGTGCGGGCGTTCCTCGCGAGCGACCCGGACTTCGTGCAGATGTTCATCGCGGAGGCGCGGCTGGCCTCGCGGCTCAACCACGCCAACGTGGTGCAGATCTTCGACTTCGACAAGCACGAGGACACCTACTACCTGGCGATGGAGTACGTGCGCGGCTGCTCGCTGTGGGAGCTGCGCAAGCGGAGCAAGGAGGCGATGACGCCGATGCCGCCCGTGCTGGTGGCGCACATCGGCGCGGAGGTCGCGCGCGGCCTGCACTACGCCCACCGCCTGCGGGTGAACGGCGAGCTGTTGAACCTGGTGCACCGGGACGTCACGCCGCACAACGTGCTCGTGTCCTACGACGGCGCGGTGAAGCTCACCGACTTCGGCATCGCGAAGGCGGGCAACAAGCTGACGAACCCCGGCGTGCTCAAGGGCAAGTTCGCGTACATGTCCCCCGAGCAGGCCCGGGGCGAGAGCGTGGACGTGCGCACCGACGTCTTCGCGTTGGGCGTGGTGTTGTGGGAGCTGCTCACCGGCGGGCGCCTGTTCCAGGGAGACTCGGAGATCGCCGTCCTGCGCGCGGTGCAGGAGAGCACCATCGTGCCGCCCGCGCGCCTCAACCCGGACGTGCCGCCGGACCTGGACGCCGTCATCTGCCGCGCGCTGGAGCGAGACCTGTCCAAGCGCTTCCAGACGGCGGGAGAGCTGGAGCGCGCGCTGGCGCAGTGCGTGTTGAACCACGCCCGCTCCGTGGACGACACCGACGTGGGCGCGTTCGTCCGGCCGCTGTTCCCCATCGCGGCGAGCAACCAGGCGCTGCCCGCGCTCCCGGAGCGCACCGCGCTGGAGGATGGCGCGCTGCCCGCCGCCGGAGCGCCGCCCCGCGAACCCACGGCGGTGATGCCGTCGCGCGAGCACGCCTCGGGAGCGAAGCGGGGCGCTTCGCCTGATGAGGACCGCCACGGGACGACGCTGGTGCTGTCGCGAGACGACCAGGCTCCGAACGGCCGTCCTCCGCAGCCCACGCCGCAGATGCCGTTGCAGTCCATGGGAAGGGAAGCGCCGCTCGCCCGGCGCAGCGAATCCCGCGAGGTTCCCGCCGCCCGGGATGCGTCCCCGAGCGACGAGAACTCCATGGCCTGGGCCGGCTCCGCTGATGACGACGCCGGTGCGTCCGCGAGCCGTTCCGTGGACGGAGGCTCGCGGTCATCCACCTCCGCGCGCCGGGCGGAGTCCGCGAGCCGCAAGTCCGACACCGCCTCCGCACGCCGGGTCGCGCTCGCCGCCGACGAACGCTCTAGCGCCGACGACCGTGAGCTCGAGACGGTCTCCGCCACCGAGCCGGGGCCTCCCGTCGCGCCGAACCGCAAGCGCGCCCTGTGGGCTGGAGCCGCCGTGGTGGGGCTCGCGGGTCTGGTAGGCGTCCTCGCCGTGGCCCGCTCGAACACCGGTGCCCGTGACGCGGGGCAGGGGAGGCCGCCCGCGCAGGCCACGGCCCCGGCGGCGACCCCACCGCCGCCCACGACGGCCCCCATCGTGAACCCGCCTCCGGCCACCGAGGCCATCGACTCGGAGCTGGAAGGGCAGCGGCGCGAAGCCACGCTGACTCCGCCTCCGTCCACGGAACCGGCCGCCCCCGCCGCGACGCCCACGGCGGACCCCGCCACGGCGCCTGCCGCCGCAGACACGGCGAAGGCCATGGGCACGCTCCAGGTGCGGGCCAACCCCTACGCCACCGTCTTCCTGGGCACGAAGCGGCTCGGGGACGTGCAGGGCCGCGCGAGCTACAAGGTGCCGGCCGGCACCTACAGCCTGACCTTCGCGCACCCGACCAGCACGAAGACGTTCACCGTCATCGTCCCCGCCAACGGCTCCGTGATTCAGGAGTTCCGCGCGTCTCGCGGACGCTGAACCGAGCTGGGCTGAAGCCCGCCTCCCGTCCCTCCATCCCCTGAAGCCCCTGATAGCCGGCGCGCAGCGTCGGCCGGACGACGTCCGCCCGCACGCCTGCTCGTCTTCCTTGACGAATGACGCGCGAATCTGGCACCTATGGCGTCCATTCAGTAGCCTCTATTCAATGGAATCGATGGACCTGCTCGCGCCCGATGAACTCGAGCGCATCGAGCGCGAAAACGCGGGAGGCTTGCCCGCGAACGCGATCCTGGAAATCTTCCGGCCCCGGGGCGTGAGGCTCTCGGAGGCGACGTTCCGGAAGTACGTCCAGGCCGGTCTGCTCCCCCGCAGCCGCCGTGTGGGCCGCAAGGGGAAGCACCAGGGAAGCCTGGGCCTCTACCCGGTGGAAGCGGTGCGGCGCATCAACGTCATCAAGAAGATGATGGCCGAAGGACACACCCTGGAGGACATCCGTCGCTCCTTCGTGTTCCACCGAAACCACATCGACCAGCTCCAGCGGGACTTGTCGGAAGTGCTGGACGGGTTCCAGGAGGAGCTGGGAGGGCGGCCTCTGGGAGGAGAACGCAGGAGGTCACTCGAAGCCCAGTTGGCAACGCTCAGGCAACGGGCGCAGGATCTGGTCCGGGATGTCGCCCGGTTGGGCAGCGCCGTCACGGCGCGCGAAGACGAAACGCTCCGGCCGCAATAGGATGCCCCCCCGGGTCCTGTTGAACCGGATAGACTCCACGCATCTGGAGGACGAAACATGTCGGAAGTGAAGCAGCTGCAGGAGGGCGAGGGGGGGAATGAGGAGGAGCAGCCCGCGGAACGCCGGCGCTCCAAGACGATGTCGCGCAAGGAGATGGCGCGCGACCTGCGCCGGCGCAGGCTCGCCGGTCAGCTGGACCCGGAAGAGGCGGAGACCCTCAAGCTCGTGGACGAGCAGCGGCCGCGTACCCGCGCGGACTGCATCAACGGCCCGCGCCCGTGCCTCTTCGTGTCCTGCAAGCACAACCTCTACCTGGACGTGAACCCGGAGACGGGCTCCATCAAGCTCAACTTCCCGGACAAGGAAATCACGGAGTTGGAGCACACCTGCGCCCTGGACGTGGCGGAGAAGGGCGGCATCACGCTGGAGGAGGTGGGGGAAATCATGAACCTCACCCGCGAGCGCATCCGTCAGGTGGAGACGCGCGGCCTGATGAAGCTGCGTGAGGCCACGGAGGCCGAGCCTCCCGTGTCCGCCCGCAAGCCTTGAGGGCAGGGCACTGTTTCGCGCCGGGCCTGGGGTGACGTGTTGCGTTGACACCCCAGGGGGTGGTTGCTAGGACCCGCGCCACCCCCCACCCATTGCGAGGCGCACACGTGCTGGCTCTCCTGAGCGTTTCCGACAAGCGCGGTCTGGTCCCCTTCGCCCAGGGCCTGGTGCGGCTGGGCTACCGGCTGCTCTCCACGGGCGGCACCCTGGAGGCCCTGAAGGCCGCCAGCATCCCCGCCACCCAGGTGTCCGAGCACACGAAGAGCCCCGAAATCCTCGGCGGCCGCGTGAAGACGCTCCACCCCCGCATCCATGGCGGCATCCTCGGCCGGCCCGACCTGGACAGCGACAAGGCGGAGATGGCGGCGAACAACATCGAGCCCATCTCGCTGGTGGTGGTGAACCTCTACCCGTTCCGCCAGACGGTGGCGTCCGGCGCGGGCGAGGACGACGTCATCGAGAACATCGACATTGGCGGGCCGGCGATGGTCCGCGCGTCCGCGAAGAACTTCCAGCACGTGGCCATCGTGGTGGACCCGGACGACTACGCGCCGGTGCTCGCGGAGATTGAGGGCCAGAAGTCCGTGGGCCTGGAGACGCGGCGCCGGCTGATGCGCAAGGCGTTCGCGCACACGGCGGCCTACGACGCGTCCATCTCCGGGTGGCTGTCCGGCGAGGCCCAGGAGCCCTTCCCCGAAGAGCTGTCGCTCGCGTTCCGCAAGGTGCAGGGCCTGCGCTACGGGGAGAACCCGCACCAGCGCGGCGCCTTCTACAAGGAATACGCCGCGCCGAAGGAGCCGTCCGTCGCCTTCGCGAAAGTGCTCCAGGGCAAGGAGCTCTCGTACAACAACATCCTGGACCTGGACGCGGCCCTGGGGCTCGTCCTGGAGTTCCCGGAGAAGCCCTGCGCGGTGGTCATCAAGCACAACACCCCGTGCGGCGTGGCGGTGGACGACGCGCTGGAGAAGGCCTACCGCACCGCCCGCGCGGTGGACGAGGTGAGCGCCTTCGGCGGCATCGTCGCCTTCAACCGGGAGGTGGACGAGGCCACGGCGAAGGCCATGGCGGAGACGTTCCTGGAGGCGGTCATCGCGCCGTCGTACTCGGCGGTGGCGCTCCAGGTGCTGGCGGGGAAGAAGAACCTGCGCCTCCTGGAGGCGGGCCCCGCGCTGGCGTCCGCCACGGCGGCGCCCCGGCCCCAGGTGGACGCGCGCAGCGTGTCCGGGGGAATGCTGCTCATGGACCGGGACGCGGTGGAGCCGCCCCTGGAGTGGAAGGTGGTGTCCAAGCGCGCCCCCACGCCGGAGGAGGAGCGGGCCCTTCGCTTCGCCTGGAAGGTGTGCAAGCACGTGAAGAGCAACGCCATCGTCTTCGCGGCCCCGGCGCAGCTGCTGGCCCAGGGCGGCGGGCAGACAAACCGGGTGGACTCCGTGCGCATCGCCATGACGCGGGGTGGCGAGGCCCTCAAGGGGAGCGCCGTGGCCTCGGATGCCTTCTTCCCCTTCAGGGACGGGCTGGACGAGGCGGCCCGGGCAGGGGCGACGGCGGTCATCCAACCGGGCGGGTCTGTCCGGGACGCGGAGGTGATTGCCGCTGCGGACGAACATGGGATGGCCATGGTGGTGACGGGAGTGCGACACTTCCGCCACTAACTTCATGCGCATCGTCTGCCAGAAATGCGCGGCGGCCTACGCGATCGACGATCGGTTGATCACGACCAAGGGCGTCCGCGCGCAGTGTCCCCGCTGCCGTCACCTCCAGCTCGTGAAGCGGGAGGCCTCGGCCGCGTCCGTGACGGCTCCCCCTGAAGGGGCCGTGCCTCCCGCCGCCGGGCCGAATCCGCCCGCGGCCGCACCGGCGCCTCCAGTCGCCCGCGAGCCCCGGAGCAATCCGGCCGCCGCGCCCGTCGCCGCGAAGCCACGGGAAGCACCGAAGGCGGCTCCGAAGTCGGACCTCTTCGGGGACTTCGGCGAGATGCCGGAGCTGGGGCCGCCGGGGAGCGTGGACCCGTTCGCGGACCTGGGGCCGCCCGCGTCGCAGGCCTCCGGGGGCCTTCCCGCGGACCCGTTCGCGAACCTGGGCCCGTCCTCGCCCAGGCCGGCGCCCGCCGCGAAGCCCGGCCCTCCGGTGCCCGACGCGCCCGGGGTGGCGGCTCCCGCGCCGGCAGCGGCGCCATCCACCTCTCCGGAAGACCCGCTGCTCGACTTCCTCGGCCCGGCGCCCGGAGGCCTGGAGCCCGAAGCCCCGCTGGCGCCTACGCCCGGGCGGGCCTCCTCGCCTCCCGCCGGGGCGGTGTCCCTGGGCCGCATGTCCGCCCGCGCGCCCGCGCCTGTGGTCCCGAAGAAGGAGATGCACACGAATTGCCGCTCGTGCGGCAAGGACCTGACGGACCCCTTCGATCAGGCCCTGGGCACCTGCGAGGCCTGCAAGCAGCGGGAGTCCGCGTTCCCCCGGGAGTCCTCCGTGGTGGTGGCGCCCGAGGCGGCGCCGCCTCCGTCCGACGGCGGCGGTCTGGTGGAACTGCCCATGATGAGCGGCCTGGACGGCACCGCGTCCGAGGACGAACCCCGGTTCGAGGGCGCCACGGCGCTGGCGCCGGACTCGCGCGTGAGCTCGGTGAAGCCCGCGCGCACGTCGCACATCACGGCCGCGCCGGTCCGCAGCGCGCAGCGTGACGGACGCGGTGGCGGCAGCCGTGCGGGAGTCTTCGGCCTGTTGGCGCTGGCGGTCCTGGGGGCCGGCGGCGCGGGCTACTACTTCCTCGTGCACAAGCCCCAGCAGGAGCAGCTGGCCCGGGCCGCGCAGCCCCCCGCTCCGGCCGAGGTGCCTTCGGAGGTGCTGGCCGCGGTGGGCCGGTGGAAGCTCCAGTTCCTGGAGCTGGAGGGCACCAGCGCGGAGCACCTGGCCGCCGGCCAGAAGCAGCTCGAGCTGGACCAGCGCATCGCCTACACGGAAGCCGAGGAGTCCTTCCAGCAGGCGCTGCTGCTCGACCCTCGCAGCACGGACGCCATCGCCGGGTACGTGCAGGCGCTGTCGCTCGGGCGCGGTCCGGGCATGGACGACAACTCCTTCCAGGAGGCGCGCGAGCTCATCCAGGCCGCGACGGGCATGGCCGGAGAGACGCCCGCGCTGCTCGTCGCGCACGCGAACCTGCTGCTGGCGCGCTCGCGTCAGTCCGGCAACCTGGAGGAGGCGGCGCGGCTGGCGACGGAGGTGCTGTCCCAGCCGAAGGCCGCTGACGCCTACAAGGCCGAAGCGCACCTGGTGCTGGGCCGCTCGCAGGTGGCCACGTCGCGTGAGCTGGCGAACCAGGAGTTCGACGCCGCGCGGAAGCTGGCGCCGAACCTCCAGCGCGTGGACTACTACAGCGCGCTCGCGCACGAGCAGGCCGGCCAGTACGGGCTGGCGCTCAAGCAGCTGCGCCAGCGGATGGAGCTGGATCCTCAGGACTGGAACAGCCTGGAGGCCACCGCCCGCATCTACGTGGAGGTCGGGGAGACCGCCCGCGCGCGCAAGCTGTACGAGGACCGGCTGAAGGCGAAGGCGGGCGACGTGCGCGCCTCCCTGGCGCTGGCGGTGCTGCGCTACCAGGCGGAGGGCAACGCGCGCGAGGCCGTGCGCGCCCTGAAGGAGCTGACGAAGAACGCGTCCCGCTACGGTCCGCGCGACGCCTCCGAAATCTTCAGCCACCTGGCCGCGGCGGAGCGCACCGCGGGCAATGACACCGCTGCCGCGAGCGCGGCCGCGTCGGCCCTGAAGGTGGTCCCGGCGATGCCGGAGGCCCACCTGCAGTGGTTCCTGGTGGCGCTGGCGCAGAAGGACGCGGCCCTGGCCCGCGAGCACCTGAAGGGCTTCCAGGGCCGGTTGCAGGACGCCGCGCTGGAGAAGGTGCTGGAAGGGCGCGTGCACCTGCTGGAAGGCGACGTGGCTGGAGCCCAGGAGCGCTTCCAGCAGGCGGTGCGGCTGGACGACCGTCGCATGGACGCGAAGCTGCTGGAAGGCGTGGCGGCGGCGAGCGCGAAGAAGCGCGACGAGGTCTTCCGCCTGTTCTACCCGGTGCTGGAGGCGCGCGAGTGGGATCCGCTGCGGCTGGCGCCCCGGCCCGCGCTGTCGCGCTTCTGGCTGCGGCCGGGCGACACGCTGGTGGGCGTGGAGAACGTGGTGAAGTCCCTGAGCGACCGTCCGGAGGACGTGCAGCCCCTGCTCTACGAGGCCCTGGTGCGCTTCCATCAGGGGGACCGTCAGACCGCGGAGCGGCTGCTGCACACCGTGGTGGACGTGAACGAGAACAGCGGCGGTGCGCAGGCGTACCGGGCGCTCATCGCGCTGGACACGAAGGGGCCGCAGGCCCGGAACCTGGCGGAGCGCGCGGTGAGGGTCGAGCGCGGGCTGCCGGTGGCGCGCCTGTCGCTGGGGCTCGCGCAGGCCGCGGACAGGGACGTGGCGGGGGCGATGCGCTCGTTGCAGTCCGCCCTGGACGTCGCGCCGAAGATGCTGTCCGCGCAGACGAAGCTGGCGGAGCTGCTGATGACGTCGAAGCCGCAGGAGGCGCGCGCGGTGCTGGAGAAGGTGGTGGGGTTGGATCCCTCCTACTTCCCGGCGAAGACGCTGCTCTTCAAACTGGACGAGCGAGGTTGACGTGAAGGTCCTGTTGCTGGGGTCGGGCGGCCGCGAGCACGCGCTCGCATGGAAGCTGGCCCAGAGTCCTCGTCTCTCGCGGCTCCTCGTCGGCCCCGGCAACCCGGGCACGGCGCGGTGGGGCACCAACGTGCCGTTGCAGGCGGACTCGCCGGAGGCGGTGGTGTCGCTGGCGCGCCGCGAGCGCGTGGACCTGGTGGTGGTGGGCCCGGAGGCGCCGCTCGTCGCGGGCGTCGCGGACGCGCTGGCGCAGGTGGACATCCCGTGCTTCGGCCCCGTCGCGGCGGCCGCGCGCATCGAGGGCTCCAAGGCCTTCGCCAAGGAGGTGATGGCGGAGGCGGGCGTGCCCACCGCGGCCTTCCGCGTCTTCACGGACGCGGCGGAGGCGGAGGCATACGCCGTGGCGCAGGGCCGCATCGTGGTGAAGGCGGACGGCCTGGCCGCGGGCAAGGGCGTCATCGTCGCGCCGGACGCGAAGGCCGCGCGTGAAGCCGTGCGCGCCGTGGCCCAGATGGGGCAGGCGGGCCAGCGGATGGTGCTGGAGGAGCTGCTGGAGGGCGAGGAGGTGTCGCTCATGGCCCTGTGCGACGGCGAGCGCTACGTGCTCCTGCCGCTGTCGCAGGACCACAAGCGCGTGGGTGAGGGCGACACGGGGCCCAACACCGGCGGCATGGGCGCGTACTGCCCGGCGCCGTTCCTCACTCCGGCGCAGCTGGCCCAGGTGGGCGAGCAGGTCATCGCGCCCACGCTGGCGGTGCTCAAGAAGCGCGGCACGCCGCTGCGCGGGGTGCTGTACGCGGGGCTGATGCTCACGGCGTCCGGCCCGAAGGTGCTGGAGTTCAACGCGCGCTTCGGCGACCCGGAGACGCAGGTCCTGATGATGCAGGTGGACGAGGACCTGCTGCCGCTGATGGAGGCGTGCGCGAAGGGGACGCTGGAGCCCCGGCCGCTGAAGCAGTTCCCGGGCGCGTCGGTGGGCGTGGTGCTGGCGGCGGAGGGCTACCCGGAGGCGCCGAAGAAGGGCCAGCGGATTGAAGGGCTGGACGAGGTGGCGTCGAACGCGCCCGTGTTCCTGGCGGGCGTGGCGAAGCAGGACGGCGCGCTGGTGACGGCGGGTGGCCGGGTGCTGACGGTGTGCGCTCGGGGTGACAGCCTGGCGACGGCGCGAGAGCGGGCCCTGGAGTCGGCGGACGCCGTGCGCTTCGAGGGCAAGCACTTCCGCCGGGACATTGGCGCGCGGGGGCTGCGGGCGCGGTCGTGAAGCTGCTGGCGCGCTACCTGCTCAAGGAGCTGCTCGTCCCCCTGGGTGTGTGGGTGGCGTTCATGTTCCTGCTGCTGTTCGTGATGCAGTTCCTGCGCGGCACGGACGTGCTGTTGGGCTCGGCGGTGACGCTGGTCGACCTGGGCCGGCTCATCGCGTACCTGGCGCCGCACTTCCTGGTGATGGCGCTGCCCATCGCGTTCCTGCTGGCCATCCTGCTGGGCCTGGGGCGGCTGGGAGAGGACCGGGAGCTCACGTCGCTGCAGGCCCTGGGCATCAGCCCGCTCCAGCTGTTGGCGGCGCCGCTGGGCGTGGGTATCGCGCTGAGCGCGTTCATGGTGTTGCTCACGTCCACGGTGGAGCCGTGGGGTCTCACGGGCGTGAAGGACCTGGTGGGCGAGGTCATCCAGAAGAACGTCGCGGGCGACGTGAAGTCTGGCGTCTTCTACGAGGACCTGAGCGACCTGACGCTGTACGCGCAGAAGGTGGCGCCCAAGGGCGGCGGGTGGACGAACGTGCTGTTGCACGACGACCGCGACCCCAGCTCGCCGTTGCTGGTGCTGGCGCACAAGGGCAGCGTGGGCACGTCCGAGCGGGGCGAGGCGCTGCGGATTGAATTGAGGGAAGGCGAGGTGCACCGCGCCAACCGCTCCTCGGTGGACGCGAGCGTCGTCGCGTTCGAGAAGGCGGAGATCAACGTGGGGCTGGGAGGGTCGCTGTCGCGGCGCAACCGGTTCCGCTCGCCGAAGGAGGAGCTGACGCCAGTGGAACTCCTGGCGGCGGCGAAGGACGCGGAGGAGCGGCGCGAGGATGCGCGCCCCTTCCTGATGGCGCTTCACAGCCGGATGGGCAACGCGGTGGCGCCGGTGGCGTTCGCGCTCTTGGGCACGCCGCTGGCGATTGGCCGCAGGCAGGCGGGCCGCGCGTGGGGCTACCTGCTGACGCTGGGCGGCTACGTCCTCTACTACCTCCTGAGCCGCGCCTTCGAGCAGATGGGGCAGAAGGGCCAGATGCCGGTGTTCGTCGCGGGGCAGCTGGCGAACGTGCTCTTCATGGTGGTGGGGGCGTTCGCGCTGTATCGCGTGACGCGTTCGGGGACGGTGCGATGAAGGGCACCCTCTTCCGGTACGTGGTGGGCGCGTACGTGCGCTACACGCTGGGCATCCTGGCGGGCGTGGTGGCGGTGTTCCTGGTGGTGGACTTCGTGGACCGCGCGAAGGCCTACGGCGGCGAGGGCTGGGTGCTGGATGTGCTCAAGCTCTATGGCTACAAGGCGCTGGTGACGGTGCAGCAGTTGGGGCCGGCGGCGCTGCTGCTGGCGGCGGGCACCACGGTGTCGGCGCTGCGCAAGAAGGGCGAAGTGACGGCGCTGCGCTCGCTCACCTTCGGACCGGCGGCGCTGTACCTGCCGGTGGGCGTGTGCGCGCTGGTGGCGTGCGTGGGGCTGGTGGCGTTCGACGAGACGGTGGCCGCGAGGGCAGGCCGGCGCGTGGATGAAATCACCACGCAGCGCTTCAACCGCTGGGGCGACTGGCGGATGTATTACACGCCGAAGCAGTGGTTCCGGCGGGGTGACGCCATCTTCTTCCTGCGAGGCGGCAATCCGCAGGAGGGCTTCGAGAACGTCTCCATCTTCACGCTGACGCCGGAGTTCAAGCTGCGCCGCCGAGTGGACGCGGGGCGGATGCGCCCGGTGGAGGGCACGCGCTGGGAGTTGACGGACGTGGTGGAGCGCACGTTCACGGAGGACGGGCGCACGTCCGTGACGCAGCAGCCCACCGCGGAGTACGAGCTGGGCGTGGGCGCGACGACGTTCCGCATCCGGCCGGGCCGTCCGGAGCAGATGCGCCTGGGTGAGTTGGGCGAACAGATTGTCGCGCGAGCGGAGGTGGGGCTCGCGACGAAGGCCTTCCAGCTCGCGTGGCACAACCGCTTCGCGTATCCGCTGGCGGGGCTGCCCGCGGCGCTGCTCGCGGTGGGCCTGGCGCTGCGGACGAACCGGCGCGGACACCTGACGGCGGCGGTGGTGGAGGGGCTGCTCATCGCCGTGGCGATGTGGGGCCTGATGGTGGTGTCCCGCACGCTGGTGCTCACCGAGCGTCTGGCGCCCGCCGTGGCGGCCTGGATGCCCACGACACTGCTGACCATCGTCGCGGCGGCCCTGTGGCTGCGCCGCGAAGGCCTGTTGACCTTCCCGCGCCGAAGCGTGACGCGGCAGGCCTGAGCCCGGGGGGCACCCGCTCGGGCCCGGCCCGGTCAAAACCTGTCCGACAGTCGGACAGGTTTCCGCGAACTGGCTGCCGCGGGTCCAGCGGGGGTCTCACTTCCTCGCAGTGTGAGCGGGATTCGGGCCCGGAGGGCAGGGGGCTTCAACCGCGGAGGAGTCGGCGCGTGTGCCGGGCGAGCTGAACCTCCTCATCGCTTGGCAGCACGCGCACCGGACACGATGACGCATCGGCCGTGAGGACCTCCGCGCCCGCTTCGTTCCGCCGCGCGTCCAACTGGATACCCAGGTGGCCCAGCTTCGCGCATACGTCCTCGCGGACCCGTGCGCTGTTCTCCCCGATGCCGCCCGTGAACACGAGCAGGTCCAGGCCGCCGAGCACCGTCGCGTAGGCCCCCACCGTCTTCGCGATGCTTCGCGTGAAGACGTCCACCGCCAGCGCAGCCGCCGCGTTGCCCGCCGCCGCGTCACGTGTGAGGGCCTGCATGTCGCTGGTCCCCTCCGACAATCCCCGGAGCCCGGCGTCGTGGTTCACCAGTGTCTCCAGCGCATCCGCGTCCAGTCGGCCTGTGCGCATCAGAAACAGCAGCACGCCCGGATCCAGGTCGCCGGTGCGCGTTCCACTGGGGATGCCGCCGGTGGGCGTGAAGCCCATGGAGGTATCCACGGAGCGTCCGCGCTCCAGCGCCACGAGGCTCGCGCCGTTGCCCAGGTGGGCCACCACGGCGCGCGCGGGCACCCGGGGCTCGAGCCTCGCCACGATGGACTCATACGACAGGCCGTGGAAGCCGTACCGCTGCACGCCCTGGTCCCTCACGGAGCGGGGCAGGGGGAACGTCGAGGCGACCTCCGGCAGCGTGGCGTGGAAGGCCGTGTCGAAGCAGACGAACTGCGGCACGCCCGGGTACTGTCGCTGCGTGGCCCGGATGAGCCGCAGCGCCGGAGGGATGTGCAGCGGCGCGAAGTGCGTCGCCTCCTCCAGCGCCTTCATCACCTCCGGCGTCAGGGCCTGGTGCTCGCGCAGGTGGGGACCTCCATGCACCACGCGATGCCCGATGGCCCGGGGCCTCTCTCCACCCAGTTCCTCCAGGTGCCGCACGGCCTCGTGGAATGCGTCCTCCTGTGACGGATGCCGCACGTCCACGGCGCGCACCTGCTTCCCCGCGCCGTCCTTCACGACCAGTCGGCCCTGCTCCGCACCGATGTGGGTCGCGCTGCCCTTGAACCGCACCGCCTCCTGGCCTCCCTGCTCGACGTAGAGGCCGAACTTCAACGACGACGAGCCGCTGTTGATGACCAGCACCGAGCCCGAATCACTCATCGTGCGCTCCACTTCCAGTCGGCCACCTCGGGCATGTCCTCACCGTGCTCCGACACGTAGAGCTTGTGGCGCTGGCGCACCTCGGAGAAGCGCTGCTCCGCGTCGTCCAGTCGGTGCCGCGCGGCCTTCGAGTGCCGGATGGCATCCAGCGCCAGGGTGAAGCGGTCCATGTCATTGAGCACCGTCATGTCGAACGGCGTCGTCGTGGTGCCCTCTTCCTTGTACCCGTGCACGTGGATGTTGCCGTGGTTGGCCCGGTTGTACGTGAGCTTGTGCACGAGCGTGGGGTAGCCGTGGAACGCGAACACCACGGGCTTGTCCGTGGTGAACAGGCGGTTGAAGTCCTCCTCGTTGAGCCCGTGCGGATGGATGTGCACGGGCGCGAGCGTGAAGACATCCACCACGTTGACCACGCGCACCTTGAGCTCCGGAGCCCACTCGCGCAGCAGCGTCACCGCGGCCAGCGTCTCCATGGTAGGCACGTCGCCCGCGCAGGCCATCACCACGTCCGGGTCGCCGTTGTCATTGCCGGCCCAGTCCCACGCGCCAATGCCCGCCGAGCAGTGGCGCACCGCGCTCTCCATGTCCAACCACACCGGCGAGAGCTGCTTCCCCGCGATGATGAGGTTCACGTAGTTCTTCGAGCGCAGGCAGTGGTCCGCCACCGACAAGAGCGTGTTCGCGTCCGGCGGCAGGTAGATGCGCACCGTGTCCGCCTTCTTGTTGGCCACGTGGTCGATGAAGCCCGGGTCCTGATGGGAGAACCCGTTGTGGTCCTGCCGCCACACGTGCGAGCTGAGCAGGTAGTTCAGCGACGCGATGGGCTTGCGCCACGGCAGCTCCCTGGCGCTCTTTATCCACTTGGCGTGCTGGTTGAACATCGAATCGATGATGTGGATGAACGCCTCGTAGCAGGAGAAGAAGCCGTGGCGTCCGGTGAGCAGGTAGCCCTCCAGCCAGCCCTGGCAGAGGTGCTCGCTCAGGACCTCCATCACGCGGCCGTCGACGGAGAGGTGCTCGTCCGTGGGCTCCTGCTTCGCGTCCCAGCTCTTGCCGCTGACGGCGTACACGTCCTGGAGCCGGTTGGACGCGTTCTCGTCCGGGGCGAACATGCGGAAGTTCTTCGTCGCCAGGTTGTGGCGCATCACGTCCCGCAGGTAGCCACCGAGCGCCTTGGTGGCGCTGACCTGCTTGGAGCCGGGCACGCCCGGGTCGACCGCGTAGTCGCGGAAGCCCGGCAGTACGAGAGGCACCAGCAACTGGCCGCCGTTCGAGTGCACGTTCACGCCCATGCGCAGCCGGCCCTTGGGAGCGATGTCCGCCAGCTCCTCGCGGAAGGTGCCATTCGCGTCGAACAGCTCGCGGGGGCGGTAGCTGTGGAGCCACGCTTCCAGGAGCTTCAGGTGCTCGGGGTTGTCGCGCACCTCCTCCAGCGGGACCTGGTGGGCGCGCCAGGTGCCCTCCACGGGCTTGCCGTCCACGACCTTCGGGCCGGTCCACCCCTTGGGGGTGCGCAGCACGAGCATGGGCCAGCGCGGGCGGGTGGGGTCGTTCTTCTCTCGGGCGTGACGCTGGATGCGCGTGATTTCGGCGTAGAGGGTGTCCAGCACCTGCGCCATCCGCTGGTGCATGTCCTTGGGGTCGTCGCCCTCCAGGACGTAGGGCGTGTAGCCGTAGCCCTTGAAGAGGGACTCCAACTCGTCGGCGTCGATGCGGGCGAGCACCGTGGGGTTGGCGATCTTGTACCCATTGAGGTGCAGGATGGGCAGCACCGCGCCGTCGGTGATGGGGTTGATGAACTTGTTGGAGTGCCAGCTCGCGGCGAGCGCGCCCGTCTCCGCCTCGCCGTCGCCGACGACGCACGGGACGATGAGGTCCGGGTTGTCCAGCACGGCGCCGTACGCGTGGAGCAGTGAGTAGCCCAGCTCGCCGCCTTCGCTGATGGAGCCGGGGACCTCCGGCGCGTCGTGGCTGGGGACGCCGTAGGGCCAGGAGAACTGGCGGAACAGGCGCTTCATCCCGTCGCGGTTGCGCTCGATGTTGGGATACAGCTCCGTGTAGGAGCCTTCGAGGAACGTGTTGGCGATGATGCCCGGCGCACCGTGGCCGGGGCCAATGAGATACATCATGTTGGCCCGGTGGTTCCGGATGATGCGGTTCAGGTGCACGTAGATGAAGTTGAGGCCGGGCGTGGTGCCGAAGTGCCCGAGCAGCCGGGGCTTGATGTCCTCGCGGGTGAGGGGCCGCTCCAGCAGCGGGTTGTCCTTGAGGTAGATCTGCCCGACGGACAGGTAGTTCGCCGCGCGCCAGTAGGCGTCAATCTTTCCAATCTCCTCGTCACTCAGCGGACCCGCCATCTTTCATCTCCCGAGCTGAAGGCCGTGCATTCCCCGGGCGGATGGGACTCCAGCTGGCCCACGCCATGCAATGTCTGTGATGGTAAAATTCGGGCGCGTCGGTTTCCCGACAGCACAGTGGCCTTCGGGCGACCGTCGTGTTGACCGCAAGCCCTGGCACCGCCGGGCCACATTGGCAGCCATGGGCACGCGTCCCACCGTCCCTTGCTCCGGTCTGACAAGGAGTTGGGCAATGCGTATGCGATTCGGGTGGGTCCTGGCGGGGCTGTCGTTCGTGGGTTGTGGGGGAGCGCCGGACATGGAGCCGCCCGCGGCCCAGGAGCAGCAGGTCCAGGCGCAGGCGTGCACACCCGCCATGGCGGCCACCAAGGTGAAGGACTTCCTTTCACCGGGGGATCCCTTGCCGTCGCCGTACCGGCCGATTCCCGAGTGGCTGACGAACGTCGCGGGCACGCTGTACTTCACCTCGGACCCCTACCAGGCGACCGCTGCGCTGTGGCGCAGTGACGGCACCCCGGTGGGCACCGTGCCGGTGAAGGAGCTCCCCTCCGCGGGCTTGAACTACCGGGACTTCGCGTCACTCACGGCCGTGGGCTCGCGGGTCTTCTTCACGATGAATGACCCGGCGGCGGGCTCCGAGCTGTGGGTGAGTGATGGCACCGCGGCGGGGACCCGACTCGTCAAGGACATCACGCCGGGCGCTTCGAGCTCCTCCCTGTCGAACCTCACCGCGCTGGGGGATGTATTGACCTTCTTCCGGTACGCCGGAACCGCGAAGGAGCTGTGGCGCTCGGACGGCACGGCGGCGGGGACGTACCGGGTGGTGGACTTCGGCTCGGGGTCATCCCTGGCCTATCCCACGCTGCGCACGGGGAGCGCGCTGCTGTTCTTCTTCCAGGACGCGACCCAGGGCACGCGCCTGTGGCGGACGGACGGCACGGCGGCGGGCACCTGGATCGTCAAGCGCGTGGACGCGGGGACTCCCCTCGTGTCGGAGACACGGTCCCTCGCGAGCGGCGGCGGGGTGTTCACGCTGGACGACTCCTCCGGGACGGAGGTGTGGCGGACGGATGGTTCGGCGGCGGGCACGGTGCGCGTCACCACGTCCAGCCCGGGAGGCGAAAGGCCCGAGGAGTTCACGCGCGTGGGTACCAGGATCTTCTTCCGGGCGTACTCCGGCGTCTACGGCAGCGCCTTGTGGGCCGTACCCACCCACGTGACCTGCACGCCGCTGAGCGCCAGCGCCCGGTGACAAGGCCGGTGCGCGTCAGCGCATGATTTGCCGCCGGCTTCCAGCGAGCTCCAGCTCCTGGAACCCGGCGGCTTCGAAGGACACCGGGCGTCAGTGGGAGGCGGTGACGTCCGACATGTTCACGGGCGTGGTGACGCGCTTCACCTTGGGGAAGAACAGGCCCGCGGTGAACGCGGCGATCATCGCCGCGCACATGATCCAGAAGTTGATGGACAGACCTGTGTTCAGCGCTCCGCCGAGCGTCTCGAGGACGGCGGGAGCCAGGCCGCGTCCATGCTCGGGGCCGAGCAGCTCCGTGGCGGCGCTGACGGGGACATTCGGGTCCTTCATGAGCTGTGACACCAGCACGCCGCCCATGATGCCCACGCCCAGCGACCCGCCGATGGTGCGGAAGAACATGCTGCTGGCCGTGGCCACGCCGCGCAGCTCCCAGCCCACGGTGGTCTGGACTGCCACCATGGTCGCCATGGCGGCGAAGCCCAGGCCAATGCCAAACAACCCCATGGCGAGCTGCGGTACCAGCATGGAAGCCCCGGGCTTGAGCAGCAGCGCCATCAGCACGGTGCCAATGGAGGCCAGCCCCAGCCCGCCGACGATGAGCGGCCGGAATCCGGTGCGGACCATGAGCCTGCCGCCGATGAGGCTCGCCAGCGGCCAGCCGACGATCATGGGGGTGATCATCCCGCCCGCCATCGTGGCGGAGCCGCCGAGCACGCCCTGCACGTACAGGGGCACATAGGTGGTCGCGCCGAACTGGGCGGCGGAGAAGAGGGCGCCGGCCAGGCTGGAGATGGCGATGGTGGGAATCTTGAAGATGCTCATCGGGATGATGGGCTCGGCGGCGCGAAGCTCCACGAACACGAACGCGGTGAGGAGCACGGCGGCCAGGGGCAGGGCGAGCAGCGTCGCTCCCGAACCCTGCACCCCGAACAGCAGCGCCACGACGCCCGAGGACAGCAGCGCCGCGCCCGCGTAATCGAGCCGTGCGCGAGGCTTGGGCTGGAGCTGCTCGTGGAAGAACATGACGAGCAGCACCATGGACGCGATGCCGATGGGGATGTTGATGAAGAAGATCCAGTGCCACGTGAGGTACTTCACGATGAGGCCGCCGGTGAGAGGGCCCGCGAGGCCCGCGATGCCCCACACGGCGCTGAACGCGCCCTGGACCTTCCCGCGCTGCTCCAGCGTGTAGATGTCCCCGATGATGGTGAGCGCGATGGGCTGCATGGCGCCGGCGCCCAGGCCCTGAAGGACGCGGAACGCGATGAGCATGTTCATCGACGTGGAGAACCCGCACGCCAGGGACGCCAGCAGGAACAGGGTGGAGCCGAAGAGGACGATGGGCTTGCGGCCGTAGAGGTCGGCGAGCTTCCCGTAGATGGGGACGGTGATGGTGGATGACAGCATGTACGCGGTGAAGACCCACGCGTAGTGCTGGATGCCGCCCAGGTCGCTGACCACCGTGGGCATGGCGGTGGAGACGACGGTCATCTCCAGCGCGGCCACGAAGAGGGACAGTGCCAGAGCCAGGGTGGTGAACGGTCGATGGGTGGTGCGCATGTCGGAAGGAGGACCCGGGAAAGGACCCTGGCTAACGCGTGCCCGTCCGGAGCGCCAACGTCAAGCGCGTGAAAAGGAGTGACGGCGTCCATCGCCGGGGATTCCGGGTCCACTCCGGAAGGGCAGGGGAGCACGAGGTGGGATAGGGTCCACCGGCCTCGCGAGTTCGAGGCGCACGGCATGGGCACGGAAACGAAGACGGTCGAGTCAGGGCGCTGGAAGACGGCGGTCGCCGCGGTGTTGGGGCTCTACGCGGTAGGGCTGGTGCTGGCGGAGGCGGTGCTCCAGGCCGGAGCCATCCTGGCCACGGCGCTGGCCCTGGCTCTGGCGGTGACGAAGCGGCTGCGGCTGGAGAAGGACGTCAGGGCGTTCGTGCTGGCGAGCGTCGCCCTGAGCGTCTGGCAGCTGCTGTCCCCGGCGGTGGCGCTGTTGACGGGAGCCGCGACGAAGTGGCCCCGGGGCGCGAGGTACGGCCAGGCGCTGGACACGGTGGCGGGAGCAGCGGTCGCGTGCATCGGGACGCTGGGAGTGCCGTGGCTGATGCTGGGGAGCCTCGTCGCGGGAGGCTGGCTGCTGGCGGCGGCGCTGGGCTTCTTCCAGCACCGGGTGCAGTGGCCCTGGGAGCCGCCAAAGTTCCTGAAGCTGAACCTGTCGCGCCTGCACGAGAACTTCGGAACGGAGGAGAACCCGAGGTACGCGGCGGGAGGCTTCTTCTTCCACAGGCTGCGGTTCGCGCACGGAGCCATCGCGGTGCTGGGCCCGGCGCTGGCGGTGATTGGCCGGTCGAAGGTGACGCGGCGGCGGGTGCTGGCCGGCGTGATGGTGCTGGGGCTGCTGCTGTCCATCTACGGCGCGTTCGCGAGAGCAGCGCTGGGAGCGGCGCTGGGCGTGTGCGTGCTGGCGTTGCTGCTGTTGCTGCGGGGGACGGCGCGGAAGGCGGGGCTGGGCGTGGCGGTGGCGCTGGTGGCCGTGGTGCTGCTGACGCCCGCGTGGAGGGAACGGTTCGGCAAGGCGGTGGACAACCTCTTCGGCAGCGGAGAGCGCTCGCTGGCGATGTCCGTGGGCTGGCGCCTGGTGCGGGAACACCCCTGGGTGGGCGTGGGCTTCGGCAATCACAAACCCGCGGCCCTGGCGACGCAGGCGGAGACGGGCATCACGGACCTGCTGGCCACGGACTCCCACAACCTCTGGCTGACGGCCTGGGCGGAGACGGGGCTCGTGGGGCTGGTGCTGCTGGCGACGATGCACTTCCTGCTGGCGAGGGCGCTGGTGCGAAGGCACCGGGCGGGTTCGATTCCGGCCACGGGAGCGCTCCTGTCCTTCGTGGGCTTCCACGTCCTGGCCCTGGTGCACTACCTGCCGTTCCACCCCAGCGTGCACCTGTCGTTCATGCTCATCTGGGGGCTGGGGCTGTGCGGGTCCGAGGCGCCGGCCCGCCATGGGCCTGATTGAGTTTTCAAGCTGATTGGGGGCGTGTGATGGAATCCGTTGCGGTCACCGAAATCAGACAGGTCGATACCGGGTTGCAGGAGCTGTTCTGTGACTACGTGCCTCAGGTGTTCCGCCGCGCGGACTTCCGCCGTTGGCGTGCATGGGGAGAGTGGAACGACGACTACCGTGCGTTCGCGCTGATTGAGGACGGCCGCGTGGTGGCCAACACCTCCGTGATGCGGATGCGCCTGCTGCTGGAAGGGCGCGAGGTGCTGGCCCATCAGCTGGGAGCCGTGGGGTGTTTGCCGTCGCATCGTGGTCGGGGACTTGCGCGCGTGGTCATGAACGTCGCGCTGGACGCGTGTGGGGATGCGCCGGTGCTGCTCTTCGCCAACCCCAAGGTGCGCCAGTTCTACCCGCGCTTCGGGTTCCAGCCGCAAATGCAGACGTTGTTCGCCACCCCGTACGATGCCGTGCCGGATGGCCCACCCGCGCCCACGCTCAATCTGGATGACGCGGAAGTGCGCGCTGGACTCGCCACGCTCTCCAGCGAAGGGCGTCCCTCCACGGAACGCTTCGGCGCGCGGGGCTACGGGACGGTGGCGAGCTGGCCCGTGGCCAATGGCTTCTCGAGGCCCCTGCGCCAGTTGGGAGCGGACGCCTGGGTGTTCGCGGGAGTCGAAGGCGAGACGCTGTACCTGGACGACGTCTTCGCCCGCGAGCCCTTCGACCTGCGAGCCTGGATCCCCCGGTTGATTGACCGGCCCATCCGGTCCATCCGCTTCGGGTTCACTCCGGAGCGCTACTGGCCGGAGGCCGTGACGGCCGGTGAGGACATGGAGGCCGACCTGTTCGTGCGGAACCTCCGGCTCTCACCAGAGGCCCACCGGTTCCCGATCATGGCCCACACTTGATTCTGTCCCCATGCCAATCCATGGGGACAGAACAGAGCCTCACTGACAGAGCTTCTCGACCGACTTGATCCGCACCACGCCGTCGACGTTCGGATCGTTGGTCTGGTCTCCGATGGCGATGGTGCCGGTCGTCGTGAAGTTGTTCCGCGTGAGCTTCGCGACACCGTCGACGCTCACCGTCGCCACCTTGGAGGCATCCACCGCGAGTTCGTAGACGTGATACGCGCCATCGGTCACGGCGAACGCCGAGGACTGCGTGTCATCCGCCCAGCCAATCGCCGCGCTGTCCAGGTAGATCATCTGCGAGCGATCCGTCCCATTGCCGGCCGAGCCGGTGAGACTCCCCAGGATGGCCGCGCCGCTGTCGAGCTGGTTGTGCCTGCTCACCGACTCGACCTGCATCGTCACGCGGAGCGTGAACGGCTGCGTCGGGGCGACCGCGTTCGTCTTCGCGAGGAGCAACTGCCCGCTCGTTCGACCGCCGCTGTCCGTTGACGTCGCGAGGCGGACGTAGTCCTCGCCATACGTGAGCGTGTTCGGCCCCTGTGCGACCGTAGTCCAGCCCTGCGCCACGATGTCGGTGCCGCCGACCAGCAGCGGAATGGCCTCGCGCGGGGACCACGCCGTCGTCGACGTTGCTGGCGTGCAGACCTCGCAGGCGTTCGTCGGGTTGGGTGTGCCCTCGTCGTAGATCGTGCCGTTGATGAAGCACTTCGGACTGCAGGCGCCGGTCGAGCAGACCTGTCCCGTGCCGCACGCCGTCCCGTCCGCGAATGACGTCCACGCGGTCGCGGACGTCGTGGGCACGCACTGCTCGCATGCGTTCGCAGGGTTCACCGCTTCAGCAGCGAACTGTTGGCCGTCGATCCGACAGACCGCGACGCAGATACTGGACTCACAGGCTTCGGTGTTCGTGCAGGCCTGGTCGCACCCGCCGCAGTGAGCCGGGTCGTTGTCGGTGCTGACGCAGGTGTCGCCGCACTGCGTGGTGCCAGCGTCAGTGCACATCTCAGGCACCGAGGCGTCGGGCGGCCCGCCGGGAGTGGGGGAGTCATCACTACACGCGGCGAAGAAGCCGAGCACGACCACACAGGAGAGCGCGATGGAGCGAATGGAGATCATGAAGGTACGTGACTCTACGCCCGCGTCACGGATCCCAGGGGCTTCTCGTCCTGATTCTTCGCGAGGCCCCGTCAGAGTCCAAGCTTCAGGCCGAGGCGTCAGCGCAAGGCTTCGGCCAGGTAGTCGACGAACACCCTGACGCGCGCGGGCAGGTTGGCGCCGCCGACAAAGACGGCGTGAATGTGCTCCACGTCGCCTGGATTGTATTGCTCCAGCAGAGGAACCAGGCGGCCCGAGCGGAGCTCTTCCTCGACGCTGAATGCGCCGACCCGCGTCACCCCCACGCCGGCCGCGGCCAGCTGGCCCAGGGTCTCTCCGTTATTGGCTTCGATGCCGCCCTTCACGGACAGACTGTATTCGTGCCCGTCGCGCACGAAGGGCCAGACCGCTTCGGCCCGACGAAAATTGAAGTTCAGGCAGTTATGGTGGTGCAGGTCTTCTGGAACCATCGGCGTCCCGCGCCGGGCCAGATAGTCGGGCGAAGCCACGATCACGCGCGGATTCTGGCCAAGCTTGCGCGCGGTCAAGCCGCTGTCCGCGAGCGGGCCGAAGCGGATGGCGACGTCCGCCTCTCCCGCAGCGATGTCGACCACCCTGTCTGTCAGGTTGATGTCCACCAGGATGTGTGGGTATCGCGTCGTGAAGTCGCCCAGCAGGGGGACCACGCACAGGCGCCCATGCGAGTGGGCGGCGCTCACTCGCAGCCGCCCGCGCGGCGCGCCCAGATCGGCGATGGCCTGCTCCGCGTCGTCCAGCTCCGCCAGGATGCGCCGCGCCGCGCGCAGATAGGCGTGTCCTTCGGGCGTCAGCGTCAGGACCCGGGTCGTGCGCAGCATCAGGCGTACCCCTAGACGCGCCTCGATGCGGTCGAGGGTCCGGCTGACGGCCGACGGGCTCAGGTCCAGCTCACGCCCGGCCGCCGAAAAGCTGCCGGTCGCCACCACGGCCGAAAAGACGGCCATCTCATGCGCCCGATCCGCGCCGCCCGGCTGCACCTTTGCGTTCATCTCAAGAATCCTTGGCTTCCAAGGGCTCTAACGCGCGCACGACGTCCCAGCCATCTTTGCGCGCACAGAACAACGCCCCCCGTCGCGAACAGTCGCCGCGAGGGAGAGAAAGGTTCCCGCGGATGAAGCCCAACGCTCCTCTTCTTGCTCTGGCGGTCGGCGCTTTCGGTATCGGGGTCACGGAGTTCGCGCCCATGGGCATGCTGCCTGTGATCGCCGCGGACCTCGGCGTCTCCATCCCGGCGGCGGGTTTGTTGGTCAGCGCCTACGCCTTCGGGGTCCTGGTCGGTGCGCCGGTGATGACCTTGACGACCGGCCGGGTGCCGCGCCGGACCCTGCTGGTCGGCCTGATGGGCATCTTCACCCTGGGCAATCTGCTGTCCGCGCTCGCGCCGGAGTACTGGACCCTGATGGCGGCCCGGGTGGTGACGTCGTTCAACCACGGCGCCTTCTTCGGGGTGGGCTCCATCGTTGCGGCCAGCGTGGTCGCGCCCAACAGGCGGGCGGGCGCCGTCGCGGCCATGTTCATGGGCCTGACGGTCGCCAACATCACCGGCGTTCCCCTGGCCGCGTGGGCCGGCGAGAGCCTGGGCTGGCGCGCCTCCTTCTGGGGCATCGCGGGTCTGGGCGCCCTGGCGATGATCGCGCTTCGCTTGACCCTTCCGCACGGCCAGGTCGAGCGCTCGTCCGACAACGGCGCCATGAAGGCCGAATTGGCGGTGCTCCGACGCGGCCCTGTCCTGGCCGCCCTGGCCCTGACGGTGATCGGCTCCAGCGCCATGTTCACCGTCTTCACCTACATCGCTCCGATTCTGAAGGAGCGGACTTTGGCCTCGACCGGTTTCGTCACCGCCATGCTGGTGACCTATGGACTGGGGCTGACGATTGGTAACTGGCTGGGGGGCCGCTTCGCCGACAGGTCGGTGGACCGGACCTTGATTGTCACCCTGGCAGGTCTCGCCACACTGCTGGTGGTATTCGCTGGGATCATGCCGTGGCAGGCGCCTGCCGCAGTGGTGATCTTCCTCTGGGGTGTGGCGAGCTTCGCTCTGGTGCCACCGCTGCAGATGCGGGTGATGACCGCCGCCAGCGACGCGCCGAACCTGGCTTCGGCCATGAACATCGGAGCCTTCAACCTGGGCAACGCCATTGGCGCGGCCCTCGGTGGGGCGGTCATTGGCCTCAACCTCGGCTATCCGGCCGTGGCTCTGGCCGGGGCGGCGATGGCTGGATCAGGTCTCATCCTGGTCTTGTTGCTGGTTCGCCGAGAGGCACGCGTGGTCGAGCCGCTCCCGGCGCGCTGCTGAAACCACAATCTCTAGAGCCCCAGCTCCAAGCCAATGCCCGGGGCCACGGACCAGAGCGTCTTGCGGGAGTTGGTTCCTGGGAACCACTCACCGACTACCTGGGCCCGGAGGAACTCCAGGAAGGTGATGCCCACGAGCGCCTGGACCACGGGCCGTGAGCACGCGGCAACGTGGCTGGCGCCTCGGTTCGTGCAGAGGCTCGTTCCGTAGCCGTCGTTCGCGCGGAACAACCAACCTGGGCGAAGCGCGAGGCGGCTTTGGGAGCTGTGCGAATGGCCACCCGGGTAGCTGCGCCAATGAAGTTCAATCTTCCCTTGTCAGTGAACACGATGTTCACGCGCCGTGTCCCGATCGCGAAGCCGCACTTGCGAGTGGACTGGATCGACCCCGACGTGTCCCTGGCGCGGACACAGAGAGCCCAAGGGGGCCGAGATAATTGAGGTGGTCGCCCATCTATGATCGACTCTAGGCCCAGTATGCACGGGGGAACAGTGAGCGATCCCAATAACGCGGCGCCAGTAATGCAAGTAGCCACCGATGGAGGCAGCGTCAAGCCCGAAGTTTGGACACCAGAAGAGGAGCGAAACCGGGAGGTTTGGAAGCTGGTTATTGATCTGCAAAAGCACTTCAACGACATCCACTTCCGGCTGCGCGCTTTCTACTTCGGCTTCCTAAGCGTGATTGCCACGGCCGTCGCAGCGCTTCTGTTCTCCACTGCGATGAGTGAGGCCAAGACGCAATTCCCTGCTGGAAGCCTCAAACGAATACTTCTAAGCGTTCTCCTGGTTACCCCCGGAGTCGCAGTTTGGAGTCTCGACCGGTTCTACTATCATCCATTGCTAGTTGCCGCCGTCGATAAGGCGATAGAGATTGAAAAGAGTTCGCCAAGGTTGATGTCGATCTCGACACACTTGCGAAGTACGAATCACGCGTCGGTGTTCTTTGCGGCCTCGCGTGGACGCTCAAAAGTGACGTTGTTCTATGCGCTGATAACAGCCGCAATGGTGGGGATCCTCAACGCAGATGAGTGGTGCGTCGCCATCGTCTCTAGCGTCGTGGCAGGCTTGTTGTTCTATGTCTTTGAAAACAGTGCTGAGTGGTGGCGCGAGACCAAGGGGTGTGAAAGGCGTTGATAGTGGCTTCAAGATTTGTTGTCGTGTAAAAAGGCCATTCGGTGGGCCTCGCCTCCCTCACCCCGAGGTGAGGGGCGAAGCCAGCTAGCAGGCTGTTGAAAAAGGACCGGGACCTCTCTCAACCTACGACCCATGGGGTGGACGTCCAAAGTCATATCCACCCCGTAGTGGGTCGCTGTGGCTGCCGAAGTGTTTTTCAACAGCCTGCTAAACGACCGCGCATGAATCCCGATCGGCTCGGAGGGTAAGCAGGCGCTGGGAGCGGAAGGAAAGGGGCAGGAGCTCGCGTCGTTCGGCCTTGTGTGCGCAAGAACCGGATGAAGAAGCGAGCCCTGCCTCAGGGAAGGCAACAGCTACGCCTGCGATGTCCTGACCGCAGGCGGCTGATTCGCTGGGGAGAGAGGACTGGTTGCCCGCTCACCCTGCGGCGGTGCCTGGCGGTAGCGAAGGTGGCCAGTGGGCAGTCACGGGCGCAAGCCGCGCGGCAGCTGTTGTGCGCCACGTCGACGGTAGTGTCCGCGGTTCAGCGCTTCCAGAAATCAGGCCGAGAAGGCCTCTCGGACGGGCGCGCTCAGAATGGGCAGCGCAAAGTGGACGAGAGATTCCGGCGGACGTTGTGCCGGGTGCTGGAAGGCACGCCACAGCAGTCCGGTTGGCGGCGCACGACGTGGACGCGCGAGTTGCTGGTCCGTGAGGTGGAGAGGCGAGGCCGGGTACGCGTCTCGCCCGCGACGATGGGACGCGCCTTGGCCTCGGTGGGAGCCCAGAGAAGGCGTCCGCGTCCCGTGGTGCGCTGCCCTTGGCCGGAGCGCAGACGCCGACGGCGCCTCTGGCAGCTGAAATGCCGTGTAGCTTTCGCTCGGCCCGACGAGCCCGTGCTTTTCGAGGATGAGATGGACGTGCACCTCAATCCGAAAATCGGTCCCGACTGGACGTTGCCTGGACAGCGTAGAGAGGTCGTCACTCCCGGCAACAACCAGAAGCGTTTCGTGGCGGGGGCGCTGGATGCGCGCACAGCCCGGGTGACTTGGGTGCGGGGGGAGAAGAAGACGAGTGCTCTCTTCATCGACCTGGTGCGCGCCGTGGACGCCGCCTATCCCAGAGCGAAGCGTCTGCATTTCATCCTCGATAATGCCGCCACCCACTCCAGCAAGAAGACGCAGAAGGCGCTGGAGGCACTGGGGGCGCGGCTGGTGCTGCACTTCCTGCCGCCGTACTGCCCGGAGGGCAACCGCATCGAGCGCCTGTGGTGGGACGTGCACGCCAACGTCACCCGCAACCATCGCTGCAAGAAGATGGAGGCGCTCATGACCGAGGTGGACGCCTACCTCGACGCGCGGAACACCCAGAAGTCCGCCAGTCCCTTGCTGCGCGTCGCCTCTGCTCGACGCGCAGCTTGAGACCGTTCGAGAATCACGCTCGGTCGTTTAGGACGGTTCCTGGCGAATACCAAGGCAGAGGCATTGCCCTGCTGGACTATCCTCTACCGGTAGAGCGTCAGCGCTAGGTGTCAGTTGCTGAAGAGCCGTCAGCTTCTGAAGGTCTCGCGAGATTATCTCTTTTGCACATTTCTCGCAGTAGTGGTCCCAGCTTCGCCCATTGCTGACCTTCAGTCTTGTGTCGCCGCGCTCGATACGATGTTTTGAGTTTGCTTGGCAGTTATGAGCCCTTTGTGCAATGTCGATGGTGGTTCTGGTGATAAGGGATTTAAGACGGCCCATTAAACACCTCGTTAATCGCAGCGGCTACTAGATCTTCGAACTGACTCTCGATTCTCTCCAGCTCGATCCGAGACAGCTCTCCGCGTTGTCCAGTGCCTCTGTCGACGGCGGCATTGATTTTCTTGTCGATGGCTGACTTCAGAACGACTAGGTTTGTTCTCTTTAGTCGCTGTTTGTCAAGCTCTCGCCCTTGCGGGTTTATTTTCCTTTCGGCCAGTAGCCTTGCTGCGGTGTTCATGACCCGCGCATCAAGCTGTGCGCGTTTTGCCTGTCGCGCGCGCACCTTGGTGGTTGGAGTCGATTCAAGTGCGCGAAAGGCAACGGCGATTTGATCAACTGTAAATCCCTCTGCTTTGAGAACCCGAAGCGCCTCTGCGGCTGTGGTGTTCTTTAGTAGAGGGATCTCTTCAAGAGAAACGTCTGACTGAGCGCGAATCTCGACGTCAGCTGGGTAACCCGATTCCGCTTCAGGGGCGTCCGGTACTGGATTGAATTCCTTTTGTCCTCGTGAGTCCGCGGGATCGAAGTCTTCGATTGGAAGCAGCTGATCGAAGTAGCTTTGGTCTGCTTCGGTAAAGCTGCGAAAGTCCTCCCACCGGCGAGCGATGTTGGCGCCTGCGTGAAAGACTACAACGCCGTGGTTGACGGGGTCGCCAGGAGCATCCTGCTTGATTACGCGCATGACGCGTCCAACAAATTGAACAAACGGCGAGAGGTTGCTGAAGATGCTGAGGACTGCGGCTACTGCCAAGTATGGATGATCAAACCCCTCCCCCAGTTTTCGCACCTGAACTATGACGTCAATTTGGTGTCTTGCGAGCTTGTTCATGACGCGGTCGTTTGCAGGACCTCCCTCGATTGAGTGGACGAAATCAGCTTTCAGTCCTCGCTCTCGGTAGGCGGCTACAACTTGTGCGCAATGCTCGTAGTTTAGGGCTGAGGCGATAATCTTAAGCCGAGACTCATTTGTTTCGTCTCGAAGCCGTTTCAGTTCCTGGATGGATGCGTCGACAATTGTGCCCAGGGTTTCCCTTGAGGTAACGATGCTGCGGCGGAAGTCTGCGTCGTCCTCTCCAAGGCGTCGGACTTCGTCAAGACTTACGTCGATTTCCTTGTTGTCTTCTCGCCGGACGTAGCGCAGTGTGCGAGGGTTCAATTGGACGGCTTTGAGCTTCTTTACGTAGCCTGCCGCGATTGCCCGAAATATTGGGTATGAGTAAATGACTCGGCCGGCCATGATTTGGCCGTCTGCACGCAGCGGTGTCGCGCTGAAGTTAACGATATTTGCGTGCGGAAATTTGGTCTTGAGTGCTGTCCAGCTTTCGGCAACGCTGTGGTGGCCTTCATCAAAGAGAATCAGGTCGAAGAAATCCGAAGGTAGTTTTTTCAGCCATCGGTTCTCTTCACCACCCTGTAGTTGCTGGATGTTCGTGATGACGACGTGTGCCTCTTGAAGATCCGCTAGATTTACCTCGTCCCCTCGGATGTAGGCCGGTTCCGGGTATGGGGCGCCGTCAAGTACTTTGCACTTTCGGTAGAACATCTCCTCATTTGCAGGATCAAATCCTTTTTCGAGTTGCTGCGCGATTGCTAGACCTGGAGCGACAACCAGGGTTCGGCGGGCGCCAAACGCAAATGGCGTAAGCGTAATGCATCCGGATTTCCCACAGCCGACCGGAAGGATAATTCCCGCCTCGCGGTTTCCGTCTGGGTCTTCGCTTGCGAAATCGACGAGGCTTTGGAATGCTTCGCGCTGTGGTATGCGAATGTATTTGTTGTCGTCGATCTGGATCTGCCTGTCTTGAAATGGATTGGTCATGTTTCTCCTGCTTGAGGATTTTGAAGTGCCGGGGGCTGGAGGAGCATTTCAAGGCAATCATGGGGGCCTCGAAAGCGTCAACTGGTCCATGATCACTCTTATGAGTGATGCCCCAATGTCTCACTTGCGACCACCGCGCTCGACGTTGTCGCCGCTGCAAATTCTTGTGCTCGGTGGGTGAGCGAAGATGCAGCGAGGGGTCTCTTTGACCCAGGCCTGGGTCGACGCTGTCGGGTAAAATGAACCGGGCGAGATGTTCCGTGTTGATGGACAGGGCGTTCATCAACTAGGCGAACTCGGTCGATAATGCTTTGCATGTTTGGCTGAAATGGCAGCTGTGGTTAAAGGGTGCAGTGTTGAGGGTTGCTTTGGGTTGATGCGTCATGCGTCTTTTGTTAGGTGCAGAATTCTACGTCATTGAGTCGATTGCGGTGTCAGAGGTACTCGACGCAATCTCTGCGGCATTGACCGTCGCAACACAGTGGCGGCGTGGTTGGCTACGACGAGGCATTGGTGCTCTGCCTGAGCCGTCGGTCGCGCGGTCAGCTGTCAATAGGATTAGAGCCCAAGCTCCAAGCCAATGCCCGGGGCCACGGACCAGAGCGTCTTGCGGGAGTTGGTTCCTGGGAACCACTCACCGACTACCTGGGCCCGGAGGAACTCCAGGAAGGTGATGCCCACGAGCGCCTGGACCACGGGCCGTGAGCACGCGGTCACATGGCTGGCGCCTCCGTCCCTGCAGACGTTCGTCCCGTAGTCGTCGTTCGCGCTGAACAACCATCCGGCGCGAAGCGCGAGGCGGCTTTGCGAGAGGAAGGTCTGCTCCGAGCGAGGCTGGAACTCCAGCCCTCCCGCGAGGACCACCCCAAAGGGATCGCTGCTGCTGCCGGAGGACAGGACGTCCTCGAGTCCCCGGAATCCGAGCGCACCCGCGAACCGGAGCCCGGACGACAGCGGCATCTTGGAGGCCCCGACGCTCAAGCCCAACTCGCTCTCCGTGGGCCCCATCGTGATGTGCAGCGACATGCGCTGGGGCTCGTAGCTGATGCTGTCCAAAGCGAGCTTGCTGGCGAAGCGGACCGTGGGCTTGTCGGCTGGAGGCTGCACCGCCGCGAGCCGGATGGCCGCGTCACCCAGCGCGTGGCGGATGCGCAGGACGGCCTGGTCTCCTTGTCCCTTCGGGACGCCAAGGTCCCGGAACCCGAAGCCATAGGCCCCCAGCAGCCGCATCGAATACGCAAGCTCGGACTCGTCCTTGCTCTGCTTCCAGTCCGGCCATGTGTTGGGCCGGAGGCCCGGGACATGGGGCGGCGGCTGGCCCTCGATGGCCCGGTCACAGTGCGCGTTGCGCCAAGTACCCGGCGGAACTGTCGCGGCGGACTTGCTACAGGCGTCGTAGAGCTGGTCCAAGGACATCTGTAGCAACGCCCGGAAGTCCTCCAACGCTTCGCCCTGACACGCCTGCTCCGCGCTCGGCAAGGAGTCATAGACGGCGCTCATGCATGCAAAGGGCTGCCATCCGCCAATGCCATCCATTCCCGCCGCACCAGGTCGCTCTGCCTGCGTCCGACCTTCCCGGAACGCGTCATCCATCATCCGCCGGGCGTCATACATGCCCAGGTAGAAATCAAAGACACGGAAGCTTCGTTCAAAGAAGCCCAGGAACGCGAAGAGGGGCGCACCGGCAGCGGGGAAGTGTCGGCGGGGCAGGGTGAGTCGCTTGGCAATCTCCGGCTCCTCCTCCAGGAGCATGGCCAGTTCCTTGGAGCGCGCCGTATCCACGAACGCCGCCAGGATCTCCGCGAGTGTTCCCGGCAGGGACGCAGGTCCCGTACCGGTTTGTGCAGGCGGTGCGACCGGGTACTCGGTGGCGTCCGGGTCGATGAATGCGAAGGCGATGCCGGGAGGCGTCGTGCGCACATCCGGATTTGGAATGGGACGCCACTCCAGCTTTCCGTCCGCGGTTTCGCGAAGGCCATCACGGGCGAGCCCCACGGCCAGACGCAGAGGCGTGTTGTCGAAGACGCCGCCATCGATGAAGAGGTCTCGCTTCGCCTCTGAAGGCAGACAGACCCCCGGTTTCGCGGAGGCCTTCGGCGCGCAGGTTCGCAGGGGTTGGGGCGGGAACGCGATGGGGAAGGACATGGACGCGAGCAGCAATTCGCGCAGGTTCGCGAAGGGGATTTCCCCCTGCTCGTCCGTCTCAAGCAGCAGTTCCAGGCGTCGGCCTTCGCGCGTGGTGTAGTTGGTCGCGCGAGGAGGGCGCCCATCCCCGCGTCCCTGGATGCGGATGGCGAACTTCTCTTCAAGCCGAGGCAGGTCGAGCCGTCCGTTCGCGGCCTGAAGGGCACGAGGTGAAAGGCGCGTCGTTGAAACTCCGAGCACTACGTCGCATGAGCGGTCCAGGCCTCGGTTCCAGGCCTGTTCGATATGGGAGGCGCGCCGTTCCAGTGCCTCCCGGGAAAAGACTCCGAGCGGCATCGTCGATGTCGGAATGAAGAGATCGTTGAACCCGATGGGAACCCAGATGTCCCAGAACAACGATTGGCCCGGCGTGGACGCATCCACGCCACAAGTCGCCATGATCGCCAGCAAGGCATTGAGGCTTCCCGCGGAGGCGCCTGTGACGAGCCGCAGATCCACGGCTCGTTCCCCCTGGGAGGACGTCCCTGAGTAGTAGAGGAAACCGGCCTCATACGTGCCCAGGGACACGCCTCCACTCACGGTGAGCGACACGGCCTTCGCCGCTGCGGCTTGTAGCGAGTTGAACGACTGAGCACTCGCGCCCGATGCGACCAGGAGCAGCACGCAAGCGAAGGTGCGGGCCATCAGGCCTGCTTGGACGCGTGAAATTGCGGGGCCGATCATGGAACGCTTCTCACTCCGCTGAGCGCGATGAGACACCAGGGTCACCTGCGCCGGAAGACCCACTCGGCCCCTGGCAGCTCAGGGGTCCAGCCTGATTCGAGCGCGTAGAGGATGGCATCCCTGACGAGGCCCGGCGCGATGATCGTTCCGTGCTCCACCCAGGTCAGCATGCGCTGGCCGCCTCCCGACTCGCGCTCGACGACGATGCCGAGTCCAGGCTCATCGTTCGGAGCCACCGTCCAACGATAGTTCGTCCCATCGACGACGATGCTCCGCGTCCCTTTACGCCTCAGTGTCATGGCCGCACCGGTTGTCTTCCCAGAAGGGCTCGCTTGAAGACGCCGAGGGTCTGTTGGGCGCATCGGTCCCAGGTGAACCGCGCCGCTCGCTCTCGCCCCAACTCCATAAGGCTCCGGCGCAGGTTCTCGTCCCTGAGAACTCGTAGCGTTGTTTCATGCCAGGACTTCAAGTCGTCGGGCGGGACTCGAAGCGCCGCATCACCCACGACCTCCGGTAGTGCTGTCGCGTCTGCCGCAATGACAGGGCACCCGGACGCCATGGCTTCCAGCGCAGGCAATCCAAATCCCTCGTACTTCGAGGGCACAAGCAACGCCGTCGAGGCCCCATAGAACAACGGCATCTCCGACTCCGGCAGTTGCTCCAGGTCGATGACGTTCTCGTGAAGCCCGACTTCATGAGCCACCGCCCCCTTGCCCGCGAGCAGCACCAGCGGCACCGGTAGCTCCGGCGCGAACTTGCCCAGCATCGCCAGGTTCTTGAACGGCTTCGCGTTGCCCACCACCGCGATGTACCGCTCCGGCAACTCGTGCCGCTCCCGGAACGCCTTCGCCTCGCTCACCGTCGGTGGCTGGAACCGTGAATCCACGCCGTTGTGGATCACCTGGAACCGGTAAGGCGACATCTTCAAATACTTCCCCAGTTCCTCCCGGGAGAAGTCAGACACCGTGATCAACGCGGTCGCCAAGCGCGCCCGCGGGCCCACCACTGCCTTGTAATAAATCGCCTGCACCGGCGTGTACTGGTCCGCCAGCGCCAGGTGGTTCGCGTCATGCAACGTGGCCACCAACTTGCCCGGCCAGAACAGGGGCAACGAGAACGACGTCGCGTGGAACAGGTCCGGCTTCAGCTTCGTCAGCTCGTACGCCAGTAGCGGCTGCTCGGTCGGTGACAGGTACCCGGCTCTTGAGCGGTGCAGCGGAATCGTCGGCGTCAGGTCGCCCAGGTCGTCCGGCAGGCCCTTCGCCGGCACCAGCGCGGAGAACTCCAGGTCCGGGGCCAGGGCGGGCAGCCGGCGCGCCAGCTCCAGCGCGTACCTCGCGATGCCGTGGAGCTGACCGCGCACCATTCTCAAGTCGAGCAGGACAGAAGGCACGCTCCCTGGCCTACCACACGCCGCCTTCCCCCCGCACCGCCGCGCCAGTGCTAGAAGGCCCTCCCGTGAAGGTCGCCCTCGTCCACGACTGGCTCGTCACCCACCGCGGCGGAGAACGCGTCCTCGACGCCCTCTGCGAACTGTTCCCCCGCGCGGACCTCTACACCCTCATCCACCAGCCGGGCAGCCAGTCCCCGCGCATCGAGGACCGGCGCATCACCACGTCGTTCCTCCAGCACATCCCCGGCATCCACTCGCGCTACCGGCACTTCCTGCCGCTGTTCCCCCGCGCCATCGAAGCCCTGCGCATCTCCGGCGACTACGACCTCGTCCTGTCCTCCAGCCACTGCGTCGCCAAGGGCATCCACGCGCCTCCCGGCGTGCCCCACCTGAGCTACGTCCACGCTCCCATGCGGTACATGTGGGACCTGTTCGACGAGTACTTCGGCCCTGGCCGCACCCGCCTCCCCGTGCGCGCCGCCGCCCTCGCCGTGCGCCCCTACCTCCAGCACTGGGACCGCACCTCCACCCAGCGCGTGGGCCGCATCGTCGCCAACTCCCAGCACATCGCCGGGAAGATCCGCCGCTTCTGGGACCGCGAGGCCTCCGTCGTCCCGCCCCCCGTGGAGCTCGAACGCTTCACCCAGATGCCGCTCGAAGGGGGAGGGCAGGGCGGCTACTTCCTGTGGCTCGGCGCCTTCGCCCCCTACAAGCGCCTGGACGTTGCCCTGGAGGCCTTCCGCACCCTGGACACCCCCCTGTGGGTCGTGGGCACGGGACAGGAGGCCTCGCGCCTCACGTCCGGGCCGCTTCCGCCCCACATCCGGTTCCTCGGCAACGTGCCGGACAGCGCGCTCCCCGCCCTCTACCGCGACGCCCGCGCGCTCCTCTTCACCCCCGAGGAGGACTTCGGCATCACCCCCCTGGAGGCCCAGGCCACCGGCCGCCCCGTCATCGCCTTCGGCAAGGGTGGCGCCCTGGAGACCGTCACCTCGAAGACGGGCCTCTTCTTCACGGAGCAGACCCCCGCGTCCCTCGCCGCCGCCGTGCGCCAGTTCGACGCCTGGGAGCAGTCCTTCCGGCCAGAAGACGCCCGCGCCCAGGCCGAGCGCTTCAGCCGAGCCCGCTTCCAGCAGGCCATCCAGGCGGAGGTGGACGCCCTCCTGGGCATGTCCCCTTTCGCCACAGGGGTGTGACAGCGCTGTCCGCGCCGTCCCCAGTTTCCCGAGGCCTGCCTGCCCGGCGGGACGTCTTGTGTCCGCTGCCCTCCGGTGCAACCCCTTGGTTTCACGGAAAAACACGTGATAGGACGCCGCGCCGGGGGAGGGGCCCGGGCGCTTGAGGGCTCCCGGGGCTCAGGGTGCGTGTCTTGCATCCGACGGACGGTCCTCGTCCCCCGTCAGGAGTCACCGCGGTGTTTGGTCGCCTGCAGCGCTTCTACACGTCCATCAAGGTCGCCGCCGACGCGGGGATGCTCGGGGTGGCGTTCGTGCTCGCGTACTTCACCCGCTTCAGCGGTGTGTTCCCCATCACGGAGGGCGTCCCTCCCCCGGGTGAGACGTTCGTCTCCCTGGTGATGGTGCTGGTCATCTTCCCGATGACGTTCCAGCGGGCGCGGCTGTACGCGACCAACCGCGCGCGCTCGCACATGGGGGAGCTGTTCGAGCTCTTCAAGGCCACCATCACCGCGACGCTCGTCCTGGTGGCGGTGACGTACTTCATCCGCGAGCGCTACTCGCGCCTCACGCTGGCCATCTTCGTCGTCTACGCCTTCACGCTCATCGCCGTATCGCGCATGGTCATGCGCCACCTGCTCAGCGAGGTGCGCCGGCGCGGCTACAACCTCAAGTCCATCCTCGTCATCGGCGAGGAGGAGCTGGGGCTGCGCACCATCGAGACCGTGGAGAGCCACCGCGAGCTGGGCTTCCGCGTGACGGGCGTGCTGTCGCTCAAAGAAGAGAAGGTCGGCCAGTGGGTGGGCGGCGTGCGCGTGGTGGGCCACGTGGGCGAGGTGGAGTCCTACCTGGATGCCCACCCCGTGGATCAGGTCATCATCGCCGTGCCGCTGGAGGACCAGGCGCGCGTGAAGCCGCTGATGGAACAGCTGGCGCTGCGCACCGTGGACGTCAAGGTGGTGCCGGACCTGTACCAGTACATCACCCTGTACGGCGGCCTGGAGGAGTTCGGCGGCCTGCCCATCATCAGCCTCCAGGGCGACCCCATGGACGGCTGGAGCCGCGTGGCCAAGCGCGTGTTCGACGTGCTGTTCTCCCTGCTGGCCATCGCCGTCAGCGCGCCGATGATGGTGTTCACCGCCCTGCTGGTGCGCTTCTCCAGCAAGGGCCCCATCCTCTACCGCCAGGAGCGGATGGGCATGGACGGGCGCACCTTCGCCATCCTCAAGTTCCGCACCATGCGCGTGGACGCGGAGGTCCAGGGCGCCACCATGGCCAGCGCGGTGGACGCGCGCCGCACGCCGGTGGGCACGTTCCTGCGCAAGTACTCGCTGGATGAGCTGCCCCAGTTCTTCAATGTGCTCCGGGGCGACATGAGCCTCGTGGGCCCGCGTCCGGAGCGACCCGTCTTCATCGAGGAGTTCAAGCGCCAGATTCCGCGCTACCACCTGCGTCACAAGGTGAAGGCCGGCATCACCGGCTGGGCACAGATCAACGGCCTGCGCGGCCAGACGTCCATCCAGAAGCGCATCGAGTACGACCTGTACTACATCGAGAACTGGTCGCTCCTGATGGACCTGAAGATCCTCCTGCGCACCGCGCTGGGTGGGTTCCTGTCGAAGAACGCGTACTGACCCGGGCGCCACCGGGCAGGCGAGCAGGACGGGTGCGCAGGTCGTATTCGTGCGCACCCTCTCATTGGCACCGCGAAGCCGTTTAGACTGCGGGCCGACATGGGCGACAAGCTGGGATTGACGCTGGTCCGCAAGGGCCTCCTGACGCAGGCGCAGCTCGACCAGGGCATGAGCGCTCAGCTCGTGCATGGAGGCCGGTTGGGCTCCCGGCTCGTGGAGCTGGGGTTCCTCGACATCGAGACGGTGGGCATGGTGCTGGGCGAGCTGACCCGGTTGCCCGTCGCGATGGAGGCGGACTTCGACGCCGTCACGGACGCGACGCTGAAGCTGCTCAACGCGGATCAGGCGGAGAAGCACCAGGCGTTCCCGCTCGCGGTGGAGGGCCGGCGGCTGAAGGTCGCGATGGCCAACCCGTTGGATTTGCAGACCACGGATGCGCTCGGGTTCATTACCGGCATGCGCATCGTCCCGTACGTGGTGCCGGAGCTGCGGCTCTTCCACTACCTGAGCAAGCGCTACGACATCGACCGGCCGACGCGCCCGCTGAAGCCGGCCATTCCGTTGCCCGCGCGCCGTTCGGTGTCCATGGCGGCGGTGGCGCCTGCCGCCCCTGTGGCCATGGCGGCGCCGGTGGTCGTGCCTCCGCCGGCCGTGCCGCCTCCGCCCGCGCCCGTGCGCGCGGAGCCGGAGGTCGCTGGGATGTTCGGCGGGCTCGCGCCGGGACAGTTCCTCAGTGATGACTCGGAGGACTCCGAGGCCGACGCGGACATCGCCGACGCGGCCATCATCGGCGAGGAGCTTCCGGACATCGTGATGGGCGAGCCGGTGCGGGCTCCGCCTGTCCTTGAGGCGGCTCGGCCCGGAGGGAGTCCTCCGGCCGCGCCGCCCCGGTTGGCGGCACAGCCTCCGGGCTTGGTGGCCCGGCAGGGTGCGGCGGGTGGGCTTCCGTCGGCGGCTCCGGGGATGCCGGTGGCTCCGGGAGTTGCTCCGCCTGGGGCTGCGCCGATGGGCGTTGTGCCTGGGGCGGTTCCGCCGGGTGCCGGAGTGCCTCCGCGTGCGGCGCCTCCGCCGGGGGGGCAGCCACCCGGGATGATTGGACGGGGTGGGCCCGTGCCTCCGGCGGCTCGGCCTTCCGCGACGGGGATCCCCGCTGTGCCGAAGACGCCGCCTCCGGGCATGCGTCCCGCCGCTCCTGGTGTGCCGGGGCCGCGACCCGTGGGGCCTCCGGGCGCACCGATGCCGCCGGGGATGGTTCGCGCGGGGCCTCCGCCGGGAGTTCCGGGCATGCCGCCGGGAGCGGCGCCTCGGCCGCCTCCGGGCATGCCCGCGCCGGTGATGATGGCTCCAGGTGGCGCGGGGCCTGTTCCTCCGGGGCAGCGTCCTCCGCCCGCGCCTGGGGTTCCCGGTGTCGGGGCTCCTCCGGGTGCGCGTCCGATGGGGCCTCCTGGCGCCATGCCGCCGAATGCCGTGCAGGGACGTCCTGTCCAGCCGCCTCCTCCGGGTGCGCCGCCGCGGCAGGGGCCTCCCTCTGGAGTCGTGCCTTCGGTGGCTGCTGGCGCACCGGGTGTCGCCGTGCCTCCTCCCGGTGCTCCTGCGATCATTCCGCCGCCTCGTCCAGGTGCTGTCGCTGTACCTCCGGCCGCGATGGCCCAGGGGGCGACGAATGTGCTGTCGCCCGCGACAGCTCACGGGATGTCTGGTCCGGCGAATGGAATCCAAGGCCTGTCTGGGGTAGCGAATGCCGCTCAAGGCAGTGTGCCTGCCATTGCGCCTCAAGGGCTGTCTGGGGAAACGAGTGCCTCCGTGGGCCTCGCTCCAGTTGCTGCGCGAACGGCCCAGGCTTCGCCAGTTGCGGGGTCTGCGCTGGCAGGGATTCCCCAGGACGTGGCGGGTGCCTCAATTCCTGTCATGGAGCGGTCTTCCGGTGGAGCGCAGCCCACAGCGGCTCGACGTCCTTCCGGAGTGACTCGATCCATCACGGCGGCCGTGGCTCCCGCGGTGGCCTCCGTCGAGGAAGTCCCGGTAGCCAGTGGTTCGGTGCCGGACCTCGGAGGTGAGTGGGGCGATGCATTCACTGTTGCCGCTCCCGCGAAGCAGGTGGCTGCGGACGTCGCGGATGCACCGTTGAATGCGAAGGCAGACGCCGCCATCGCCACGCCCGCCCCGAGTCCGTCGTTGTCCGAGCTGGTGCTGGACGCCGAGCTTCTCGCCGACGCCGACGTCAGTCCGGGTCCCGAGCCGCTCGACGTTGCACCTGTCGCGGCCGCTCCCGAGAAGGCGTCCGAGTCCGCGGCGATCCTGACCGGGGATGATCTCTCCGACGGCATCCTCGAAGACGTGGACGCCGTGTCCGCGGAGCTGCCGGCGGCGACCGCTGCGGAGGCCGCGGACATCCTCGACGTCGAGGACGTGATTTCCGCCGAGCCACACGAGGCGCGGGTTGCCGAAGCCTCGGACGTCCTCGAAGTCGATGCGGTGATGTCCGTCGAGCTTCAGAAGGCCCAGGCCACCGAAGCCTCGGACGTCCTCGAAGTCGATGCGGTGATGTCCGTCGAGCCTCAGAAGGCCCAGGCCACCGAAGCCTCGGACGTCCTCGAAGTCGAAGATGTGATTGCCGCCGAGCCGCACGCCGCCGAAGCCACGGACGTTCTCGAAGTCGAGGACGTGATTGCCGCCGAGCCGCACGCCGCCGAAGCCACGGACGTCCTCGAAGTCGAAGCGGTGATGGCTGCCGAGCCACACGAGGCGCCGGTCGCCGAAGCCACAGGCGTGCTCGACGTCGAAGCGGTGATGGCCGCCGAACCACAACGGGCCCAGGCCGCCGAAGCCACGGGCGTGCTCGAAGTCGAAGCAGTGATGTCCGCCGAGCCGCACGCGCCTCAGGCCCCCGAAGCCACGGGCGTGCTCGAAGTCGCAGGCTTGATGGCCGCCGAGTCCCACGAGCCCCAGCCCATTCCCGAGTCGGAACCCGTCTGGGACGCCGCGCCCGACGCAGCCACGGCTGGCGCGAAGGGATCACCCGCGCAGGAATCCGTCGCTACGCCTGACGCCCCGAAGGATGGCGGCCTGTTGGAGGCGACGGAGCTCAAGGCCGTTCCGGAATCGCTCGTCGCCGTCGAAGCCTCGAAGCCGGAGAGCCTCCCTGCTGCGGCGTCCATCTCCACGGAGCCTTCGCCTGAAGCGACCGTTCCGGAGGCGTCTGTCATTGCCGCAGCCCCAGCCATGCAGGACGCCGAGGCCGACGCGCTCGAGTTCAGCCTGGCGGGAGACTCGCAGAATCCCTCCGCGTCTTCGGAGGCCGAGTCCTGGCAGGTCGCCGCCGCACCGAAGTCCGACTCCGTGAGCACCGCTCCTCCGGCGGAGGCCCCCAGCCCCGCGCCCACCGAGGATCATCGAGCCGAAGTCCCCCCGGAGTTCGAGGTCGCCCTCGTCTCCCACTCGGACGTGGCACCCGAACCCGTCGCAACGCCGACGCCCGCTGAAGAGCCCGTGGCCCTGCCGATGCCGCGCCTCGTGGCCGCTCCTCCGGCGCCGGTCCGCGACCGGACGCCCATCGCGCTCGACGACCTGCCCACCTCCACCGAGGAACCCATGCAGCTCGCCTCCACTTGGGAGTTCGTGGGCTGGCAGGGCGGCGGGGAAGGGGAGGGCTCCGTGGGCCACAACCCGGAGACCACCTGGGCAGACCGCGTCGTGGACCTGGACGTCCCCGCCGCCGCGCCCGCTGCGGCCGAGGACGGCGTGGCCCTGGCCTCCGCGTGGGAGTTCATGCAGCAGCCGTGGCAGCCGCAGGACTCCGAGCAGGTCGATCCTGCCCAGGCCCTGCTCGCCGCCGCCAGCGCGTCCACCGACACGCCGACGGACGGTCCCGCCGTCTCCGCGGAACAGGTCCTCTCCGCGCTCGACACGGCGGACTCACAGGGCATGGTCGGCAAGGTGCTGCTGGCCTACAGCGCGGGCCGCTTCCGCCGGGCGTTCCTCCTGGGGGACAGCTTCGGGCTCGCGCGCGTGGGCCGTGCCTGGGGTCCGGGCAGCGACCGTCCGGAGGTCACCGCGCTCAAGGTGGACCTGGACGCGCCGTCCCTCTTCACCTCCGCCCTGAACGGCCCCAGCCCCAGCGTCTTCAGCGCCCCGCAGGTGCCTCAGGACGAGGCCATCTTCTCCGCGCTGTGCGGCGAGTCCGAGTCCCACCTGCTCGTCTTCCCGCTGCACGCGCGCGGCCAGCCCGTGGCCTTCTTCGTCGCCGAGCACGGCCCCTCGCCCCTGGAGGTCGCCATGTTGGAGGAACTGGGCCGCATCGCGGACAGGGCCGTGGAGATCTGCACCCGCCTCCATCGCTTCCCCTGAAACACGAAGGGCTCCGGAGCTTGAAGCCCCGGAGCCCTTTCTCACTTCAGCTCAAGACCGCTGCGGCGCTCAGCTGCAGCCCGTCGTCGTGCCGCAGTTCGTGCACTTGTAGCAGGCGCCGCTGCGCACGGTGATGGCGCCGCACTGGTGGCAGGGCGGGGCGTCCGCCTGGTTCAGGTACGTGCTGCGCGAGTTCATCGCGGACAGCTGCAGCGTCCCCACCTGGGCCGGCACCGCCGCCTGCGTCACCGGCTCCGGACGGGCCTCCTCCACCGGCGTCACCTCCACGTCGTCCGCGCGGGGCTCCGTGGGCAGGAACTTCAACGACAGCCACCGGAAGATGTAGTCGGTGATGGACTTGGCGATGGGGATGGCCGGGTTGCCCGTGAAGCCGCTCGGCTCGTAGCGGGTGTGGCAGAACTTGTCCGCCAGCACCTGCAGCGGCACGCCGTACTGGAGCGCCAACGACACGCTGGTGGCGAAGCTGTCCATCAGGCCGCTCACCACCGAGCCCTCCTTCGCCATCACGACGAAGAGCTCGCCCGGCTTGCCGTCCTCGTACATGCCCACCGTCAGGTAGCCCTCGTGGCCGCCGATGGAGAACTTGTGCGTGATGGACTGCCGCTCGTCCGGCAGCCGGCGGCGCAGCGCCTTGGGCTCCGGCGTCACGGCGGGGGCGGGCTCCGCCACCACGCGGCGGGATTCCGGAGCCTTCTCGGGGGCCTTGTCCTGCGACGTGTTGAGCGGCTGCGTGCGCTTGCACCCGTCGCGGTACACCGCCACGGCCTTCAGCCCGCTGCGCCACGCCTCGATGTATGCCTTTTCGATGTCCTCCACCGAGGCGTCAGTCGGCAGGTTCACCGTCTTGGAGATGGCGCCGGAGAGGAACGGCTGCGCCGCGGACATCATCTCGATGTGGCCCATCCAGTGGATGCTGCGCTGGCCCTTGGACGGCTTGAACGCGCAGTCGAACACCGGCAGGTGCTCCGGCTTCAGGTGCGGAGCGCCCTCGATGGTGTCGTGCTTGTCCAGGTACGCGATGATGTCCTGCGCCTGCGTCTGCGGGTAGCCCAGCTTCTCCAGCGCCAGCGGCACCGTCTGGTTGACGATCTTCAACATGCCGCCGCCGACCAGCTTCTTGTATTTGATCAGCGCGATGTCCGGCTCGATGCCCGTGGTGTCGCAGTCCATCATGAAGCCGATGGTCCCCGTGGGCGCCAGCACCGTCACCTGGCTGTTGCGGTAGCCGTGCTCCGTGCCGCGCGCCAGCGCGTCGTCCCACGCCTCCTTCTGCGCCGCGTGCAGCTCCGCGCTCACGCCGTCCACGGGCAGCTGGTACGCCGCCTTGCGGTGCTTGCGGATGACGCCGAGCATGGGCTCCGCGTTGTTGCCGTAGCCCGCGAACGCGCCCTGCTTCTCCGCGATGCGCGCGCTCATCGCATACGCCTCGCCGCACATCAGAGAGGTAATCGCCCCCGCCAGGTTGCGGCCCGCGGCCGAGTCGTAGGGCAGGCCGGACGCCATCAGCAGCGCGCCCAGGTTCGCGTAGCCCAGGCCCAGCGGACGGTAGTCGTGGCTGTTCTTCGCGATGCGCTCGGTGGGGTAGCGGCTGAAGCCGACGATGATCTCCTGCGCCAGCAGCACCACGTTCACCGCGTGCTTGAAGGCGGCCACGTCGAAGCCACCCTCCAGCGTGCGGAAGTGCATCAGGTTCAGCGACGCCAGGTTGCAGGCCGAGTCATCCAGGAACATGTACTCGGAGCAGGGGTTGGACGCGTTGATGCGCGCCGTGCCGGAGCACGTGTGCCACGCGTTCACCGTGGTGTCGTACTGGAGGCCCGGATCGCCGCACAGGTGCGCCGCCTCCGCGATTTCACGGAACAGCTCACGGGCCTTGTAGGTCTCCATCACCTGGCCGTCGCGCACCGCGCGCGTCTGCCACGGGCCGTCGTTCACCACCGCCTTCATGAAGTCGTCGGTGACGCGCACGGAGTTGTTGGAGTTCTGGAAGTACACCGACCCGTAGGCCTCGCCGTTGAAGGACGGGTCGTAGCCCGCCTCAATCAGCGCCCAGGCCTTCTTCTCCTCGTTCGACTTGCAGCGGATGAACTCGAGGATGTCCGGGTGACCGGCGTTGAGGATGACCATCTTCGCCGCGCGCCGCGTCTTGCCGCCGCTCTTGATGACGCCCGCGAACGCGTCGAAGCCGCGCATGAACGACACCGGGCCGGACGCGGTGCCGCCGCCCGCCAGCAGCTCCTTGCTGCCGCGGATGCTGGACAGGTTGGAGCCCGTGCCGCTGCCGTACTTGAAGAGCATGCCCTCCGTGCGCGCCAGCCCCAGGATGGACTCCATGTTGTCGTCCACGCTGTTGATGAAGCACGCCGAACACTGCGGGTGCTCCTCCACGCCCACGTTGAACCAGACGGGCGAGTTGAACGCCGCCTTCTGGCGCAGCAGCAGGTGCGTCAGCTCCGCGTGGAACGCCTCGCGGTCCACCGCCGACGCGAAGTAGTGCCCGTCCTCGCCCCAGCGGGTGAGGGTGTCCACCACGCGCGCCACCAGCTTGCGCACGCTCGTCTCACGCTCGGGCGTGCCGGGCGTGCCCCGGAAGTACTTCGACGCCACGACGTTCGTTGCCAGCATCGACCAGGAGCGGGGGACCTCGATGTCCTTCTGATCGAAGACGACCTTGCCGTCCTCGCCCTTGATGCTCGCGCTGCGGTGCTCCCACGCCAGCTCGTCCGCCGGATCCACGCCGGGCGTCGTGAAGAAGCGCTCCACGCTCAGCCCCGTGGAGGCCACCGCGGCCTTGCCCTTCGCACGGCCGCCGCGCCGCGGCTCCCTGCCCCCCACCACCGGCTTCCCGCTCAGTTCCTTCTCCATGACGCCCGCCTCCAAATCCACTGAGAGTGCTGATGCAAAATTTGCAAAATAGCCAACGCCGCGAGATCCCAGGGGATCCGATGATCACTTCCAGGTACGGGGACGGCAGCGTTGGGATGGTCCGGGATGGGCAGAAGCCAGAGGGTCCACCCCTGGAATCCGGGCCCGGGCCTGACTGCCCACCCGCCGGGCGGGCGGATCAATATGATCGCTGGTGGGGTCCGTCAACATCGCCCATTCCCCTATATCTAGTATCAGGTCCTCGCATACACACTGCATTTGGTGTGGGCGTTGGGTGGCTGAACAGCTACCTCAAGTTGGATCTAGGAACCCCGCCTGTGACTCGCAACGCCTGTTGTGGCTGGCAATGTATGGCCATGACCATGCGAAATCGGACAGGCGGGGAAGGGCGCCTGTCCAAGCGCTTGTGATCACTGACGGATGTTTGCTGGCAGTCCGTGCGCCGGGCGTAGGGGCGCTCCAGCGGCCCGGCGACATCAGGACCGGGCGGGGTGGGCCTGGACGGTCGCCTGCCAAACGGCGGCGTCGATTTCGACGCCCGGGCGCGTTAGGAGGCGGACCATGCCGCCTCCCTTCGAACGCCACGTCTTCGTCTGCACCAACCGTCGCCCGGACGGCCACCCCAAGGGGTGCTGCGCCACCAAGGGAGGCGAGGAGGTGCGGGCGGCCTTCAAGGAGGAGCTCGACAAGCGCGGGCTCAAGCGCAGCATGCGCGCCAACGCGGCGGGCTGCGTGGACACGTGCTCCTTCGGCGTCTCCGTGGTCGTCTACCCGGAGGGCACCTGGTACGGCGGCGTGAAGGTGGAGGACGTGCCCACCATCGTGGAGGAGCACCTGGTGCAGGGGCGCCCCGTGGAGCGGCTGCTGATGCCCTTCAACAAGAAGGCGGAGCGCTGAAGGCGGTTTCCCGCCTCGCGCCCCGCCCTGGGGAACCACGTTGAATCCTACCGCCTGGAGCTAGTCGCGGCGGTTGCCCAGCAGGCGCAGCAGCGACAGGAACAGGTTGATGAAGTCCAGGTAGAGGGTGAGCGCGCCCACGATGCTCACCGCGGTCGCGCTCTTGAAGCCCGTGCCCGCGTGGTACTCGCGCAGCTTCTGCACGTCGTAGGCGGTGAGGCCCGCGAACACGAGCACGCCCGCGCAGGCCATCACGAACGACACGGCGCTGCTCTTGATGAAGAAGTTCACCACGCTGGCGATGACGATGCCGATGAGCCCCATGAAGAGGAACGTGCCCCAGCCGCTCAGGTCCTTCTTCGTGACGGTGCCGTAGACCGCCATCGCGCCGTAGGTCGCGGCGGTGATGAAGAACACCTGGCCGATGGAGCTGGCCGTGTAGATGAGGAAGATGACCGACATCGTCACGCCGGTGAGCGCCGCGTAGCCCGCGAACATGACCGCGGCTACCGGGCCGGACAGCCGGGGCGCCAGGATGGACAGGCCGAACACCACGCCCAACTGCACCAGGAACAGGGCCATCCGGTTCTGCACCGCCACGCGGAGCAGCGCCTCGTTGGCCAGCGTCACCATCGCCATCACGCCGGTGAGCGCCAGGCCCGCGAACATCCAACCGTGCACGCGCGACATGAACGCGCGCTGCGACTCCTGGACCAGGACGTCGTCCACCGCGCTCGCCTGCCCGCCCTGCCAGCCACCTGAAGATTCCCACGCCATGTGTTTCGTTTCCTTTCGGGCCGGGGACCGCTTCAGTCCCGGCCTCTCTTTAACGAGGACCCTTGGAGGACGCCTTAAAGGGCCTTCCAGGCCAGCAAAAGCTTCGAAGCGACTTCCGTCGTGATGAGGGGCAGCACGCCACCGCCACCCACGATGTTGACGATCTCCGACATGGACCCACGGCACACCCCGCCCCACGCGGGCTGCTTCGCGAGCCCAACAGACGCATACGCCGAGTAATCCACGAAGAAGGACGTGGGCAGCACCTGGTTCGTCCCGCAGAGCAGGTGCTCCTCCGGCTGAGTGTCCACCACCTCCTGCACCACGAAGCCGCCCTGCGCATCCGTCGCGGCGCGCTCGCACAGCTGCTCCCACGTCTTGGACTCGCCGTAGGCGCCCTTCACGCGCTCCTCGTAGGGCACGGTGCCCACGGAGCGGCCGAGGAAGACGGCCTTGCCGCCGTAGTCCCACGAGCGCTTGAGCACGAAGCGCGCGGGCTCCCGGGCCACGCGGGCCACGATGTCGTCCACCTGTGCGCCGTCCGGATCCACGCCGGGACCGTGGCGGAAGGGGCGCGTCCACGGCACCGACTCGCGCACCGCCTCCAGCTCCTCCGGCGTGAGGCCCGCGCGCTCCGCGAGCGCCGCGTCCGTCACCGCCTGCGACAGGAGCGCGAACGTCGCCTTCACCTCCACCTGCGAGGCGGGCGGGTTCAGGAACACGGCCTTCTTGCCCGGGACGACGGAGAGGAAGTCCTCCACCCAGGGGGCGGGGTTCTGCTCCAGCCGGCGCACGAAGAGGTGGCGGTAGACCAGGTCGTACTTCTTGCCGTTCACCGTGAAGGCGTCGTCGCCGGACACGTCCTCCGGATGCACCACGTCCGCGTCCGCGCCGAACTCGCGGAAGCGTTCGCACAGCCAGCGCAGCTCCGTGATCTGCGCGTCGTTCTTGCGGCAGAGCAGCGCCACCGTGTCGGGCATCTGGCCGTTGCGCTCGGCCGCGTAGCCGTCCAGCAGCGCGCGGTAGAGCGCCAGCGCGTTGTTGCCGTTGAGCGTGAGCAGCGACGCGAGAGCCTTCTCCGGATAGCGCACGTGCCGCGCCACCACTTCGATGAAGGTGCGCGCCGCGATGTCCGAATAGCCCTGCATGGCCGGGATGGTGGCGTTCACCTCCAGCGCCCAGGGCCGGCCTCCGGACACGAAGTAGTCCACGCGCGTGGTGGCGAGCTTGCGGCTCGCCTCCCAGGTGCCTTGCGCCAGGCTGCGCTCCAGAGGCGACAGCGCGCCCAGCAGCAGCTCCGCGTCCGGGCCACCCAGGATGGCGCGCGCCATCTTCATCGTAGCGGAGGCCAGCTTCGCGGACAGGAGCGAGCGGCGTTTGATCTCCTCGGCGTCCAGGATGACCGGCGTGGCGGTGATGGGGATGGGCTGGGTGCTGCCATCCTGCTTCGTCACCGCGAGGCCGCGCTGGTAGGCGGTCTTCGCCAGCTCCGGTCCGAAATAGTGTGCCTGCCTGCGCAGGACATCCATGAGCTCGTGCACGGCGCGGAACCTACGACCCCAGGGGCTCGTGGGTCCACAACCCGCGGGTCCCGTCGCGGTTCCCTGTGTCCGCCACCTCGCCCTCCGGCCCCGGGCCAGGGCATCCCGGCTTGCACCGGGCAGGGAGGTCGCTTAAAAACAACTGAGTTGCTTTTCGAGACCGAGTCGACGTGAGCCGCCTCCGACGCCACCTCAGCACGAGTCGCTCCCTGCCGCGCCTGCTGGCGCTGCCGTGGGTGCTCGTGTGCGTGCTGGTGTATGTTGGCAGCGTGCTCCACTTCGCGCTCGTGCAGCACACCACGTGCCTGGAGCACGGGGATGTGATGCACGTGAGCGAGGCGTCGTCCCACGACGGCCCGTTGGAGGAGGAGCTCTCCTTCGACGACGCGCGCGTGGCCCGTGCGCCGGTGTCGAAGGCCTCGCCCCACGGTGGTGAGGCCCACTGCCACCACGCCTTCCTCCGCCGTGAGGCCCCGCCTCCGGCCGAGACCGCGCCCGTCATGGCCGCGGTCTCCACGCGCTCCAGCCCCGCGCTGGCGGTGTTCCGCTTCCACGCGGCACCCGTCGCGCTGTTGAGGCTCGCGCCCAAGTCGTCGCCGCCGCGCGCTTAAGTCTCCGCCGCCGTAGCCCGCCGTCCTGGCCACCCGTGTCTTCGTGGGCCGGGGTGCGCCGTGGCCACCGGAGTCCAGGGCGTGCGCGTCCCCGTTCGCTGAACGGATCCGCCGCACGCGCATGGCACCTCCGGCCACGTGCACGGGCGCGCGCTTCGTGCCGCGGTCCCTCCTTCCAGCTCCGTCCGGTCCTTCGCGTTCGCGCCTCTTGAGGAGCGGTGCGCGTGCGGCCCGTGCGGCTGGAGTTCCCGCAGTCCATCCCCGTGTCCCTGGAGTCCCCATCATGAAGAAGCTTCTGTCCGCCCTGCTGCTGTCCACCGCCCTCCTCGCCGCCGGTTGCGGTGGCGACGAAGAGGAAGCCCACGCCGACGAGGAGGGCTGCGAGCACCTGCAGGAAGGCCCCGCCGCCGCCGTCACCGCCGCTGTCAGCGGCACGGGCCCGGCCGTGAGCAATGACCACAAGCGCTACGACATCGCGCTGGTGGACATCGCTGGCGGCAAGGGCGGCGCGGTGTCCTTCGCTGTCTCCGAGGCCACCGACTACGTCCTCTACATGAGCGCCCCGGTCCCGGTGACGGTCACCAACAGCAGCGGCGCGGCCGTGGAGTTCGAGGAGAGCGCCACCAGTTCCTCGCTCTGCACGGACATCAAGGGCCGCCACGTCGTGCCGCTCACCGTGGGCACGCACACGCTCACCTTCGGGCCTTCGACGCTGTCCTCGGTGTCGCTCGTCATCGAGGAGTCGGGCGAGCACGACCACGCCCACGACTGACCCCCGGTTCCTCTCTTTCCAATGAAGCCCGAGGCGCCCCATGTCCAAGGTCTCTTCTGGCAGTGCCGGTTCCCTGCTTCCCTGCGACGTGCGCCGCGACGGCGACCGTCTGTTCGACGTGGCCATGTGGTGCCTGGGCCAGGACGTGCGTTGCCCGGACGGCAACGTGCTGCTCCGGCGCGGGCTGGTGCGTGAAGCGCGTCCGCCGGGCGTGGAGGGACAGAGCGCGTACCAGGGGCAGCTCTTGGACGGGGGGCGCCTCACGCTGTGGGGCTTCGGCGCGCTGTGCGAGTCGTGCGGCGCCGCCATCTTCGTGCCGCGCGATGGCTTCGTTCCCCGCTGGGTGGACGAAGCGCGCGGCACGGCCTTCCGGGTGGAGGACGTGGGCGTCCGGCGCGACGCGACCACGGGGCTGGAGCGCAGGGCGGCGCGGGCGGGACTCGCGCGGCTGGCGGACTGGCTCGCGGAGTACGAGGCGTGGGTGGCCCGCGACGTGGGCCTGGCCTGGCGGCGCGAGTGCCTGGCGGCGCGGCGCAAGGCGTCTCCCATCCCCGCCGAAGAGTTGTCGACCGCCTGGAGGCGGCTGGCCGTGCGAGTGCGCGCGACCGATGCCTCCGTGCAACACCATGCCGCTCCGATGACCGGAGCGTGAGGAGGACACCATGCTGGCACGTCTGTTCCGAGCCGATGCCCCGTCGGTCCACTCCCACGTCGCGTGGGAGGACCTGCCGGACGAAGCCCTTCCCACGCCGCCGCTCCAGGACGGGCTGGGAGACACACACCTCCAGGTGACGACGCAGGTTCCCCTGGCGCAGGCGTACTTCAATCAGGGCCTGCGCCTGCTGCACCTGGGCTGGGCGCTGGAGGCCCGGCGCGCCTTCGCGGAGGCCGCGCGACAGGATCCCTCCCTCGCCATGGCGTGGTGGGGGCTCGCGCTCGCCCGGGGCGTGGGGCAGCGCTTCGCCGCGGACCGCGCGGAGGCCATCCGCAAGGCGCTGACCCTGGCGGAGGGCACCACCGACATGGAGCAGCGGTTGGTCGTCGCGGCCAGCCTCCTCGCGGACAAGGGCCCCGCCAATGGCAGACATGCCTTCGTGCGGGAGATGGAGTGCCTCATCGACCGCTTCCCCCAGGAGCCCGAGCCGCGCCTGCTGCTCGCGGGCTTCCTGCTGGACGGGTACGAGTCCGACGGGCGCCCCGGGCAGGGACAGCCGTACGCACAACTCATCCTGCGCGACCTGTTGCGCACGCACCCGAACCACGCGGGCGTGCACGTGGCCTGGGTGCAGGCGTGGCTGCCCAGCGCCCGGCCGGAGACGGCGTTGGAGAGCGCGGAGTTGCTTCCGTCGCTCGTGCCCGCGGGAAGCCCCGCGCTGCTCGCCGCCGGACGCCTGTTGCTGCGCGTGGGCAAGGCGGTGGAGGCGAACCGCATCCTCGAGTCAGCGGTGACGGCGGATGACGCGTATCTCGCGCGCGAGTCGCTGCCCCTGGACGTAGCGCCGAGCGCGGACACCGCCCTGCGCCTGCTCAGCGAAGGCTGCGTGGAAGTGGGGCAGTACCGGGGCGCGCAGGCCTGGGCGCGCAAGCTGCGGCAGCGAGTGGAGGCTTCAGGAGGCCAGCCGCAAGCGGTGCTCTTCGCCGCCACCACGCTCGTCGCCGCGCACCTGCGCTTCGGCTTCAGCCGGGCGGCGGCGGAGGTCCCCATGGAGCTGGGAGACGCGGCCACCATCGCGGAGGCGGGACTGCGTGACGCCGTGCGCCTGTACGCGAAGGGCGTCTGTGCGCTGGAGACGGGACGGCTGGGCGACGTGGAGCGCGCGTGCGGCACCTTGGATGTACTGGTGAACACCCTGTCGGAAGCGCCGCGCTCCGAGGGCCGCGCCCTATGCGCTCGCGACGTGGCGCGCACGGTGGAGGTCGCCGCGCAGGAGCTACGGGGCACGCTGGATGCGCGCCGGGGAGACTCCGGCCGGGCGGAGGCCGCGCTCACGCGGGCGCTGCGATTGGAGCGCCGCCTGCGTCCCGTGGGCCCCGCGCTCTTCTGCCGGCCGCCCCGTGAGACGCTGGCCCGCGTACGCCTGCGCTCCGGCCGCGAGGAGAAGGCCCTGGAGCTGGCGCTGGAGCGGGCAGGGGAGCGGCCCGGCTGCGGCCACTGCATGCTCCTGGTCGCGGAGGCCCACGTCGCCTGCGAGTGCATGTCCGAGGCGGCGCACGACTTCGCCGTGGTGTTGGACCTGTGGCGCGACGCGGATCCGCACCTGCCGGGCCTGCAACGCGCACGGGGCTTCGCGGCCCGGGGCCACCGCGGCCGCACGGCGCTCCGTCGGGTGCCAGACGTGGCCTCGGTGGACACCGCGCCCGTCCCCCGGGGCGGAGGAGCGCCCTGGACCGTTCACGGGGCCTGAGCCCGCACGCCGCCGCGCTTGACGCAGGCGCGGCCTTCGCGTCACTAGGGGTCATCCTCCAAGGAGCCGCCCCATGCCGTCGTTCCGCCTGAAGCCCGAGCAGGCCGCGCTGCTCGTCGTCGACATCCAGGAGCGCCTGTGCGCCGCGATGGACCGCGACGCCCTGGACCGCATGCTCGCGCGCACGGGCGCCGCGGTGGAGGGCGCGCGGGCCCTGGGCCTGCCCGTCATCGTCACGGAGCAGTACCCGCAGGGGCTGGGCCGCACGCATTCCCTGCTCAAGCTGCGCCTGGGTGAGTTCAAGCCGCTGGAGAAGATGGAGTTCTCCGCCGCCACGCCGGACGTGCTCTCCGTGCTGGGGGACCGCAAGCAGGTGCTCATCACCGGCATGGAGACGCACATCTGCGTCTTCCAGACGGCGCGCGACCTGGCGGAAAGCGGCCGGGAGCCGTGCCTGCTCGCGGACGCGGTGCTGTCGCGCTCGGAGGAGGACCGCCGCGTGGGACTGGAGCTGTGCCGCGACGCGGGCGCGCGCATCCTCACCGTGGAGTCGGCCCTGTTCGACATGCTGGGCCGCGCGGGCACGCCCGAGTTCAAGAAGGTGTCCGCCGCCGTCCGCTGAAGCAGGGACGACGGCGGCCCACCGCTTACGCCCTGCTCTTGAAGGGCTCGCGCACCAGGCGCACGAGCATCATCAGCAGCACCAGCACCCCGGACAGGACGGTCTGCGAACCGCCCACCGGGAAGTCGTAGAAGTACGCGAACAGGTATCCGCCCGCGCCCGCGATGCCGCCCAGCACGGTCGCCGTGAAGAACGTCCACGGCAGCCGCAGGTCCAGCACCAGCGCGGCGATGGCCGACAGCGTGGAGAACGCGAAGACGGGCAGGGCGCCCAGGGCCCGCGCGCACACGCCCACCATGATGCCGATGGACACCATCAACACCGTGTCCAGCAGCTTCACCGGCAGCCCCTGCACGGTGGCGCCAATGCGGTCGAAGCTCACGAAGGCGATGCCCCGGAACCACCACAGGTGCAGCACCATCAGCACCCCGCCGGCCACCGCCACCGCCTGGAGTTGATCCGGCGTCACCAGCACCGCGGTGCCGAAGAGGATGCCCTGGATGTCGTGCGCCTCCTGCGCGATGCGGTCACCCACCAGGATGGCCGCGCCGCCCGCGAAGGCGAACGCGCACCCCAGCAGGCTCTCCCGCGACAGCCGCAGCCTCGCGGGTTCAATCATCAGGAGCAGCGTGGCCGCGACGGACAGCACCACCGCGCCCACCAGTGGGTCCACGTGCACGCCCAGGTGGATCTCCGCGAAGAAGGCCAGGGCCACGCCCAGGCCCGCGGTGTTCGTCACCGCCGCGCTGACGAACACCATGCGCCGCAGCACGACGTAGACGCTGAGGAAGCCCAGCACGCACCCGGCGATGAGCGCGCAGAGGATGGGGTCACGGAACAGCTCCCAGCCCGCCTGGAACTGTTCCCACTTCGAGGGCTCAAGCAGGGTTGTTTCCACGGTGGGGTCCCTGGGGCGCGGTGTGGCAGTAGTCGTCGCCGTACTGGCGGCGGAAGGCGGGGTGGCAGAACACGGTGCGCGCGTCGCCCATGACGAAGCAGCGGTGCTCGCGGTCCACGAAGAGGATGACGTCGGCGTGCTCGGCGGCGACGGACAGGTCGTGGCTCACCACCACCACGCCCAGGCCGCGGTCATGCGCGAGCGCGCACAGCCGCAGCATCGTCTGCTTCTCCGCCACCGCGTCCATCGCGGCGGTGGGCTCATCCAGCAGCACCACGTCCGCCTCGGTGGCGATGACCCGCGCCAGCAGCGCGCGCTGCTTCTCGCCGCCGGACAGGTCGCGGAAGGGCCGCTTCGCGATGCCGCGCGCGCCCGCCGTATCGAGCGCCGCCTCCACCTTCTGGCGGTCCGTCTTGTTGGGGAAGGGCCGGAGGAAGTTCCACCCGGACAGCCGTCCCCACCCGGTCAGCTCCCGCGTGTGCACGGGCAACAGCGAGTCGATGGCGGACATCTGCGGCACGTACGCGCTGCGGATGTGCGGCGCGCCCAGGGCGATGCGGCCGGACACCGGGGGAATCAGCCCCAGCAGCGTCTTGAACCAGGTGCTCTTGCCAGAGCCGTTGCGGCCCACCACCGCCACGAACTGGTGGCGGCGCACCACCAGGTCCATGGGCGGCAGGATGTCCTTGCCCCCGTAGCCGATGACGAGCTGCTCGCACTTCAGCAGGGGCTCGCCCGGCTCCGGCACCGCGGCGCGATGGCCCCGGTCCAGCTCCGTCTCGTGATCACCGTGAGCCACGGTTCACCTCCGCGGTGGGGCTCAGCGCCGCCACCTTCTCCAAAAGCGCGGTGCGCACCGCCGCGTTCGCGGGCGCATCCAGGTCCACCACGCCATCCGCTCCCACCGTCGCGGCGGACCAGTCCACCGCGTCGAAGAGGGCCGGCGTCAGCTCCAGCTTCAGGCCCAACGCCACGCGCGGTTCATTCTCTCGGTCGGACGGCACGTCCAACGCGCCGGTGAGCACCGCCACCGGCGTGGCCTCCGCGCCCGTCACCGTCGCGGTGAAGCGGAAGGGCAGGGCACCCGCGAAGCGCGCCGGGACGCGGCCATCGCGCACGCTGCCCGTCATCCGCAGACCCGTGACGGCCCAGCGTCCGCGGGACAGCGTCGCCTTGCCCAGCTCACAGGCGGGCTTGCACGTGAGGTCGCGGGTCGCGGGAGCCAGCAGGTCCAGCTCCGCGTCCACCGGCAGGTTGGCCACGGTGACGGTGGTGCTGCCTCCGCCGCCCAGCTCCGCCTGGATGTCCTCGTAGTCCACGAGCGCCCCGGAGTCGCTGTGGCAGTGCCCGTTGTGGCACAGCGAGTAGCCCGGCGGTGGCGAGGACGGGTCGAACGCCGTGCTGCCTCCGCCCCCGGAGCTGGCAATCAGGTCGATGCTGCCCAGGCTCACCGTGCCGGTGTCCATGCGCAGCTGGAAGTCGGACGCGAGCGCCTGGTAGCCATCACCCGCATTGCGGCCGGACACCGGCGAGTACGCGGCCTGGACGGAGGGATCGAGCACCGCGAAGCCCTCGCCCGCATCGAACGCGCACCCGGACAGCAGCGCGATGGGGAGCAACCACGCCTTGGAATGGAAGCGCTTCATGGCGTCATTCCCCCTTCCCGGCGAGGCCCTGCTCCAGGCGGCCCACCATCAACTCCAGGCGCTGCACGTACGTCTGGCTGGAACGGAAGTCGGTGCCGCCGGGCAGCGTGACGAGCGCGGCGGGAATCTTCGACGCCACGAGCTTCGCGATGTTGTCCGGGTAGTAGTCCTCCTTGAGCACCAGCTTCACCTTGTTGGCCTTGCCCTGCGCCAGCACCTGCGCGACGTGGGACGGGTTCGGAGGGATGCCCGGCTTGGGCTCCAGGAAGGCGATGGTCTTGAAGCCCAGCCAGTCCTGCAGGTACGCCGTCGTGCGGTGGTACGCGATGACGGGCACGCCCTTGAAGCCCGCGAGCCGCTTCTCCCAGCCCGTCTGCGCCGCCTGCAGCTCCTGCGTGAACTTCGCGAGGTTGGCCTTGTAGGTGGCGGCGTTCTTCTCATCCAGCTGCGACATGCGCGCTTCGATGGCGGCCGCCACCTTGAGGGCCTGCCGCGGATCATAGAGGTAGTGCGGGTTGCCGCCGGGGTGCACGTCGCCCTGGCTGCGGTCCACCTGCCCGGCGGGGATCTCCTGGAGGCTCACGAACCGCGACGCGTCCAGGTAGCCCGCGTTGCCCGTCAGGATGCGGTTGTTGCGCGCGCCCATCTGGAGCGTGGGCAGCCAGCCGATCTCCAGGTCCAGGCCCGCGGCGATGAGCAGGTCCGCGCGGTTGAGCGCGAGCGCCAGGTTCGGCTTGGCGTCCACGAAGTGCGGATCCTGCGTGGGCAGCGCGAGCGCGATGACGTCCACCTTGTCCCCGCCCACGGTCTTGGCCAGCGCGGCCAGGTCCGGGAGGGTGGCGACGACCTTCAAATCCGCGCGAGCGGGAACGGCGGTGAGGCTGACGACGGCGGCGCACAGGGCCGCGAACAGGCGAAGGGAACGCATGGAAGGGCTCCGGAAGAAGAGGTCAGAACGCATGGGCACCGTGGGCGCCAGTCACGACTTCAAGGGCGAGGAAGGCCGAGTAGTCCGGCGACTCGCGCCAGCCCACCCGGTCCGTGGCGGCCTGCAGGCGCAGGCGGGAGAACTCGGTGGGCCAGAACGTCACCGACGCGGTGATGCGCTGGCGGTCGGAAATCCATTCGGGGTCGAGCGGATCATTCGCCACCCGGCCCTCCAGCGTCTTCGCGGCCGAGCCGAACTCGTAGCGCACGCCCGTGGCCCAGCGGTTGGAGAAGCGCCACACCGTCTGCGCATAGCCGCCCCAGTCGGACAGCACGTCCTCCGGCACCTGCCTGCGGCGGTAGAGCACCTCCGCCTGGAACACCAGCTGCTGCGAGCTCTGCGACGTGATTGGCCGGAACTTCAGGTACACGTCCGTGCCGTAGATGCTGGTGTAGTTGCGGTAGCCCGTGGGGTTGGGGCCCGTCGCGACGGACAGGCCCCACAAGAGCGACAGGTCGTCCGACAGCGGGAAGAACTGCTTCACCGCGCCGGTGAGCTGGAAGTCCAGCGGCGACAGCACGCGCTCGGCGGCGGCGCCGAAGAAGCTGCGCGCGGTGGCCTCACCCGTGGCGTCGGTGGCGCTGCCGATGACCTCCACGTACCAGGGCAGCGGCGTGAGCCAGGAGCCCTCCACGCCCAGGCCGCGGTTGCCCTCCGCGCCGAAGTAGCGGCTCATGATGAAGGGCTGATCCACGAAGTCCCACGCGTGCGGGTGCGTGGCGTTGATGCGGCCGAAGCGGGTGAGGAACTGGCCCGCGCGCACCTGGAGGTTGAGGGGCAGGTCCAGCGTGGTGACGTACGCCTCTTCAATCTCGACGCCGAACTGGCTGAAGACGAGGTTGCTGTCGAAGCGGAAGTACGGGTCCACCACGGAGCCGATGGACAGCTCCAACTGCTGGAGGTTGAAGCCGTTCTTCGTCGGGTCGTGCGCGCCGCCCTGGAGGGGCTCCTTGTTGGAGAAGGCCGCCAGGGCCATGTCCAGGATGAAGCTCAGGTTGAGGAAGTTGGTGCCGCTGGAGATGGCGTTGGGCAGCTTGAGCGGCGTCACACCGGAGTCGTTCGTCGCGGTGGGTGACACCGGGGACGTGTCGCCGGACGGACGGGCGCGCGTGCTCGTGTCCGTGCCCAGCGCCTTTTCAATCTCCTCCATCTCCTCCGGGCTCAGCGCCGGAGTGTCCTCGGCGGGCGCAGGGGCCTCGGAAGGTGGGGGTGCCTCGGTGGAGGGCGGTGATGACTGTTGGGCCCACGCCGCGCTCGCGGACAACTGCGCTGCGAGCACGACGGCGAGGGCGCGGGGATGCCTGCGCGGAAGGGATGACACGGATGTTGGCTCCTCGGAACCGGCCGGCCGTGGAGCATGCGCATGCGCACCCCGCGACGACCGTCGACCTGATGATCTGCTTCACGACACGACACGCGGAACTACGCGTGCGTCGGAGGCGAGGCCTTGGGCGCGGTGTCGAGGACGGCGAGCGGCGCGAAGGAACGGGGCGGCGCGGTGGCCGGGTGATTGCTCTCCACGCACGCCGAAGCGGAAGCGACGCCCGAGCCCTGGAGGGCCTCCACCTGCGGGGCGGCCGTGAGCAGCGGGCACGTCTCGTGGTTGAGGGCCGTCGCGTCCGCCACGGCGGGCGGCACGGAGGCGACGACGGGGGCGCGCTCGGAGAAGCGGGACAGCGCGGGGTTCGCGCGCCGCGCGTCCTCTTCGAACGTCTGGTGCTGCGGACAGAACCGGTGCGCGTGCTGCTCCACGTGCAGCGCCAGACCCAGCGGCTGGGCACCCCAGAGCGCGACGAGCAGCATCGCGGTGAGGCGGGCAAGGGTGTGGGCGCGCGAGAGCATCTGAGGGTTCCCGGCTGGCTTACTGTCGGCCCCCGGGAGTGTCAAGGCAGCCTGGGTACACCGCCGAAACACGACGACAAGGGAACGTTGTTTTCATTCCAGACGTCCCTCCTGGCCGCATCGGTTAGGTTGGGCGCGCCAGCGTCACGCCCTTCGCGCCAGGAGTTCCGCCGCCCGTGCCTCCCTCCCGTTCCCGTCGCCGCGCCCCCGCCGCCAAGGCCCCGGCCCCTCGCGCCGTGCGCCCCGACCCCGCCGGTATGGCCCGGGCGGTCCGCGACTTCCTCACCGCCGCGGGGCTCGACCTCCAGGACGTGAACCTGTTGGACACACCCACGCGCGTGGCCGACGTGTGGGCGAACGGCTTCCTCGACGGCTACGGCCGCACGCCCGAGGAGGCGCTCGGAAAGACCTACCCCGCGCCCGCGGACTCCTCCGGCGAACTGGTGGTCGTGACGGACCTGCGCTTCCACTCCATGTGCCCGCACCACCTGCTGCCCTTCACCGGCCGCGCGCACGTGGCCTACGTGCCGGGTTCGCGCGTGGTGGGCTTCGGACGCATCGGCGCGCTGGTGGATGTCTTCGCGCACCGGCTCATCCTCCAGGAAGACCTGGCCCGGCAGGTGGCGCGTTCGCTCGCCCGAGTGCTCGACAGTCCCGCCACCGCCTGCATCCTGGAAGCGGAGCAGGCGTGTCTGCGGCTGAGGGCCGACCACCAACGCGACGCCGTCACCCACGCGGAGGCCTATGAAGGACGCCTGCGCCGCGACGGCCCCCTGCGCCGCGAGCTGTGGGCCCGCTTGGGGGCTCGCACGGGAGCGGGCCGATGAACCCCGCCTCCCAGACCTTCGAGCGGGTGGCGCCCGAGCGCGTGGCGAAGGTGCTGGAGGCCCTGGCGGACGTGCTGTCCCAGGCCCAGGTGAAGCGCGACGAGTCCACGCTCGACGCCTACGCGCGCGACGAGTCCGACAGCGGCGTGTACCGGCCTGACGCCGTCCTGCTGCCGGAGACCACCGCGCAGGTGTCCGCCATCTTCAAGGCGTGCCAGGCACACGGCGTGCCCTTCACCCCCTGCGGCGCGCGCAGCGGTAAGAGCGGCGGCTCGCTGCCCCTGAAGGGCGGCATGGCGGTCAGCCTGGAGCGCATGAACCGCATCCGTTCCATCTCCAAGGAGGACCTCACCGCGGTGGTGGAGCCCGGCGTGGTGACGGGCGACCTGATGAAGGCCGTGGAGGCGCAAGGGCTCTTCTATCCGCCGGATCCGAACTCCTGGGAGTTCTGCACGCTGGGCGGCAACGTGGCGGAGAACGCCGGCGGCCCGCGCGCCCTGAAGTACGGCGTCACGCGCGACTACGTCATCGGCCTGGAGTGGGTGATGCCGGACGGCGAGGTGCTGCGCGTGGGCCGGCGCACCATCAAGGGCGTGGCTGGCTATGACCTGGTGGGGCTCTTCGTGGGCTCCGAGGGCACGCTCGGCGTGGCCACTGAAATCACGGTGCAGCTGATTCCGCTGCCCCGTCAGGTGATGACCGCGCTGGTGGTGTTCCCCTCCGTGCTGGACGCGGCGCGAGGCGTCTCCGCGGTGCTCGCCGCCGGCATCCTGCCGCGCTGCCTGGAGCTCATCGACGAGGTCGCCGTCCAGGCCATCGTGCACCGGGGCAGCTTCCAGTTCCCCCCGGACGCGGGCGCCGCCCTCATCGCCGAGGTCGACGGCAACACTCCCGAAGGCGTGTTCGCGGAGCTCCAACTGTTGGGGGACATCTGCACTCAGCACGGGGCCACCCAGACCCTGGTGGCCCAGGACGAAGGTCAGCGCGAAAAGCTGTGGGCGGCGCGGCGGATGATTTCCCCGGCACTGCGCGCGCTCAAGCCAGCCAAGATTTCCGAGGACATCGTGGTACCCCGCTCGAAAATTCCCGAGATCATCGAGCGGCTGAAGAAGATGGGCGCGGAGCTGGGGCTCACCGTGGCCACGTATGGCCATGCGGGCGACGGCAACCTGCACGCCAACATCCTGTACGAAGGTCCCAGCCAGCGCCCCCTCGTGGACGAGGCGCTGCGTCGCATGCTGGTGCTCACCGTGGAGCTGGGGGGCACCATCACCGGTGAGCACGGCGTGGGGCACGCGAAGCGGGAATATCTGGCGCTGGAGCAATCGCCCGCGCTGTTGGAACTGCAGCGCCGCCTGAAGGTCTTTTTCGATCCATCAGGTCTGCTCAATCCCGAGAAAATCTTCCCCGCGCTCAAGCGTTGAAGACTTCGTGACCGGAAACGTAGGTGCTGTCCCACCCGACACGTCACGCGCTTCCAAGGGCCCGGAAGTGCGAGTGCGTGACGGGCATTTGACAAGGGTGAGAGGGCGAAACGCTCTTCTTGGAAGGAATGAGAAACCCTTTCCGCCGTTGCGCGTCCTAGTGACAGGTGGACGCGGTTCGTCGGGGGATTCATCGCGTCCGGCAGTTTCGAACGGAAGGACGGGAAATCATGGCCAACTCGACGAAGTTCGCGGCAGAGGGCCTTTCGCATTACCTGCGTCACCTGGGCGGCCACCAGCAGCTCACGCGTGAACAGGAGTACGAACTGGCTCGTCAGGCCCGCAAGGGTGACGAGAGCGCCCGACAGACGCTCGCCAGCTCCAACCTCGCTTTCGTGGTCGCCGTGGCGAAGAAGTTCGCCAACCGCGGGGCCCGCCTGGACGACCTCATCCAGGAAGGCAACGTCGGCCTCATGAAGGCCATCGAGCACTTCGACCCGAAGAAGAACGTGCGCTTCGCCACCTATGCCGTGTGGTGGATCCGCGCCTACATCACCCGCTATCTGAAGGACAACCGCAGCCAGGTGCGCGGCGGTGAGGCGGAGCGCGGCAGCATGGTGGACTTCTCGCTGGACGCCACCATCGACGAGGAGGGCGAGACGACCTTCCTCGACCGGCTGGAGGACGGCGGTCCCTCCCCGCAGGAGACGTTCCTCTCCCGCGAGCAGGACACCGAAATCCAGGATGCCCTGTCCAAGGTGCGCAAGCGCATTGGCGACCTGGGCTGGGACATCCTCCAGGAGCGCCTCACGCAGGACAAGCCGCTGACGCTGGAGGAGCTGGGCCAGCGCTGGGGCGTGTCGCGCGAGCGCGTGCGCCAGGTGGAGCTGAAGACGAAGAACTTCCTGGAGCGCTACCTCATCGCCTTCAACGAGAACGAGGAGCACACCGCCACGGCCGACGCGGCCTGAAGCGCCAAGCGCGAAAGGCAGCATCTGTTGCATCGATGACGGGACCTGGCGGGGTGTTCACACCTTGCCGGTCCCGTCTTCGTTTTTGCCGCGCTGCGTCTGGCACGTTCGGTTGATGGTGGGCGAGCGTGCGTGCTAAGGCTTTTCGATGCGCTTGAAATTGCTTGCCCTTTGGGTGCTTTGGGCCATCCCGGCGAACGCCGCGGATCCCGCGCTGCTCGACCAACTCGACGCGTTGTACGCGAAGCGCAGTGACGCGGAGTCCGTGAAGGCGCTGGACAAGGACGTGTCCGAGGCGCTGAAGGCCGCGCCGGACGACTTCGAGCTGGCGTGGCGCAAGGCGCGCATCCTCCAGTGGCAGGCGGACGGCGCCACGGAGAAGAAGCTCAAGATGGTCCTGGGCAAGCAGACCTGGGAGGCCGGGGACAAGGCCTCCAAGCTGCAGCCCGCGCGCGTGGAGGGCTACTACTTCGCCGCCTGCGGCATCGGTTCCTACTCGCAGGCCGTGGGCATCATGAAGGCGCTGGGCGACGGTCTGGAGGGCAAGTTCAACGAGCGCCTGGACACCGCGCTGAAGCTCGACGCCACGTACGAGTACGGCGGTCCCTGGCTGGTGAAGGGGCGCTATTTCTATGAGCTGCCCTGGCCGAAGCGCGACCTGGGCAAGTCCGCCGAGTACTACCAGAAGGCCATCGCCAAGTTTCCGCAGTCGCTGCGCGCGCACTACTACCTTGCCGAGACGTTGCTGAAGGACGGCAAGGCGAAGGAAGCGAGCGCGGCCGTCGAGAAGGTCAAGCAGGGAAGCACCGCGTACAACCCCGCTGAGGGGCAGCGCGTGCAGCAGTGGGCCAAGAAGGTGGATGCCGACATCCAGGAGGAGCTCAAGTGAGGGCAGAGAGTCAGGTCACGACGGCTCCCGCGGCGGGCGGGACGCAGGAGCAGAACCTCGTCCAGTTGCTCGTTCAGCGGGCGCAGAACGCCTCCAAGGTAGGCGTGACGCACAAGAAGGACGGACGCTGGCAGGACGTCACGTTCGCGCAGGTGCTGGAGGACGTGAAGGCGCAGGCGGCGGGCCTCATCGCCCAGGGCGTTCAGCCCGGGGACCGGGTCGGCATCTTCGCCAACACCAGCTTGCAGTGGATCATCGCGGACCTGGCCATCAGCGCGGCCCAGGCCATCACGGTGCCCATCTATGGCTCCAACACGCCGGATGAGTGCCGCTACGTCCTGAACCACTCGGAGACGAAGCTGCTGCTCGTCGACAACGACGAGAAGGACGCCAAGCAGGCGGGCCGCCTGTCCCGCGTCCGCTCCAAGCTGGGGGACATCCCCTCGCTGCAGAAGATCGTCGTCTTCGAGGGCCCCATCTCCGGCGACAAGGAGATATCGCTCGCGGACATGGTGGCCTCCGGCAAGGGCCAGCCGCAGGCGGCCGAGTCCGCATTCGCCGAGCGCGTGGGCCAGGTGAAGTTGGACGACACCAACATGCTCGTCTACACCTCCGGCACCACGGGCGACCCCAAGGGCGTCATCCTCACCCACGGCAACTGGGCCTATGAAGCGAAGGCCACCCAGGCCATGGGCATGATGAAGCCGGAGGACTCCGTCATGCTCTTCCTGCCCCTGGCGCACGTGTTCGCCCAGGTGGTGAAGGCCGCGTGGCTGTCCATGGGCTTCCGGTTGATCATCGCGGAGTCGGTGGACAAGCTGCTCGCGAACCTGGCGGAGACGCGCCCCACGGTGCTGCCGTCCGTGCCGCGCGTGTTCGAGAAGGTCTACAACAACGTCGTGGCCAACGGCTCGGCGGCGCCCGGCGTGAAGGGCAAGCTCTTCAAGTGGGCCTTCGGCCTGTTCGACGAGTACTCCGAGGCCAAGGGCCAGGGGCGCGAGTACGACACGCTGATGTTCAGCCTGGCGAAGAAGCTCGTGTTCTCCAAGGTGCGCAAGACGCTCGACGAGAAGCTGGGCGGCAACATGCGCATCTTCATCTCCGGCGGCGCGCCGCTGTCCCGGAAGATCGCCTACTTCTTCGACCTGCTCGACCTCAAGGTGCTGGAGGGCTACGGCCTCACGGAGACGAGCGCTCCGTGCAATGCCAACCGGGTGGAGAAGATCAAGATCGGCACCGTGGGCCCGCCGGTGCCGGGCACGGAGATCAAGATCGCCGCGGACGGTGAGATTCTCGTGCGTGGCCCCTGCGTGATGAAGGGCTACTACAAGAACCCCGCCGCCACCGCGGAGGTGCTGGATCCGGACGGCTGGTTCCACACCGGTGACATCGGCGAGGTGGACTCCGACAGCTACCTGCGCATCACCGACCGCAAGAAGGACATCATCGTCACCGCGGGCGGCAAGAACGTGGCGCCTCAGAACATCGAGAACACGCTCAAGACCTTCCCGCTCATCAGCCAGGCCATGGTGTACGGCGACAAGCGGCCGTTCCTGGTGGCGTTGATCACCGTGTCCGAGGATCCGGCGCGCAAGCTGCTGGAGGACAAGGGCATCGCGGTGGGCACCTACGCGCAGAACTCCCAGCGGCCGGAGATCAAGACGGCCGTCGAGGAGATCATCAAGAAGGTGAACGCGGAGATTCCTCCGTACTCCAGCATCAAGAAGATCGCCGTCATGGACGCGGACTTCACGCAGGAGTCCGGTGAGCTCACGCCCACCCTCAAGGTGAAGCGCAAGGTCGCCAGCCAGAAGTACATCAAGACCATCGACGCCATGTACGAAGGCGCGAAGGTCATGGACTGACGCACCAAAGCCCGACGCCCGTCCGAGGCCGCTTTCGAGCGGTCACGGTACGGGCGTCACGGGTGAACGTTCAGCGATGTCTTTTTGCCGTCAGGGGCGGGGCCTTCCCGGGCCCACCCGGACGAAACTGCACTCAGGCGTGGTGGCTGGGCGACTTGGCGGCGACGTCCTTGTCCACGGTGGTGGACGCGGACAGCGTGCCGGTCTTCTTGTCGCCAGCGTCGTCCTTCTCCTCGTCGCTGGAGAAGCCGCGCTTGAAGTTGCGGAGCGCGCTGCCCAGGGACGAGCCGAGCTGCGGCAACCGCGAGCCGCCGAACAGCAGCAGCAGCGCCGCGAAAATCAGAAGAATCTCAGGAAGCTTCAATCCCATGGCTTCGCTCCTCACGAAATGCGCGAGGGAGCATACCGGTGGGAGGTGGGTCGCGCTAGCAACTCCGCCGGCCAGGGCTCACGCCTGCCAGCCCGCTGGATGCCCGAGTTCCGCTGGAAGCGATAAGGGCAACGTGAGGAAGAGGGTGGTGCCGCCCGCGTCCGCCTGGGCGCCCACCTGGCCGCCGTGGGCCTCCACCTCCTGCCGGGCCAGGAAGACGCGCAGCGGATCCTCCAGCTTGCGCTCGCGGAAGGCGCGCTCCTCGCACTGGAAGACAGCGGTGATGTCCTCTTCTGGAACGGCCGCGCCGTCGCGGCGCACCTCCACCCGCACCTGGTGACCCAGGCGCTCGGCGCGCACGTGGAGCGCCTCGCCCGGCTGCGCGCGCGCCAGCAGGTGGTGCACGAAGGCCTCCACCGCGTGTTGGATGCGGCCCGCGTCCACGGTCACGTCGGGCAGGTCCGGCAGCGTGTCCAGCACCAGCTCCACGTTGGCTGCGGACGCCGCGGCCCGCGTGCGCTCCACCGCGGCATCCAGGATGGGCAGGAGCGCCTGGCGCTCGCGCTCACACGCCAGAGCGCCCAGGTCCGCGCGGCTGGAGTCGAAGAAGTCCTGGGCGAAAGAGAGCGCCCGGTCCGCGTTGCGCAGGATGGTCTCCAGCCCCCGCTGCGCCTTGGGCTCTAGCGGGATGCGCCCGTTGAGCAGCAGCGCCGCGTACGAGCGGATGTTGGCCAGCGACCCGCGCAGGTCGTGCGACGCGAGCGACAGGAAGCGCACGCGGTCCTCCACGCGCTCGCCTGACGGTGAAGCCTGGGGCACCTGGGGTGAACCCGGCTCCGCGCTCCAGGGCACAGGCAGCGCCCAGACCAGCCGTCCGCCGTCCTCCAGCGGCTCTTCGCCCACCAGGACGGTGCGCTCCTGGCGCTCCCACAGGTTGCGCTCGCCGTCCTTGCGGCGGAAGCCCACGGCGGCCATCAGCCCGTCGATGCCTGTGACGGCCGGCAGGGGAGGCAGGGCCTCCAACCCAAGGTAGTCCAGGAGCAGGGGACCGAGCAGGCGGGGTGTCCCTTGACGGGGCAACAGCGCGAGCCCCGGTGCGGTTTCGTTGCCTCCAGCCGTCTCCCCCATCCACGTCACGCGGACCTCCCCTGGCCGAGCCTCGAATCACCGGAAGGGTGGGCAGTGACTGTCGGTTTTGCAACGGGCTCCCTCTCCGTCCGCGGGACCCTTGATTTCTTGCACCCGGGGGGCCAGTGATGGTGGAAGATCGACCTCCGGAAGCGGTATCGAGGAGACACCTCTGACCTCGCTCAACGCACAGCATGCTGAAGCACCCGTGGTGCTCGTCGTGGACGATGATCCCGACATCCTGGAGGCCCTCTCCGAGATTTTGGAGGCCGAAGGCTTCGAGATCCGCCGTGCCCGCAACGGCAAGGAGGCCCTGGAGCGCCTGGAGCCGGACCCTCCGCACCTCATCCTCCTGGACCTGATGATGCCGGTGATGGACGGCTGGGAGTTCGCCCAGCGCATGCGCCAGAAGCCTGCCTTCGCGGGCATCCCCATCATCGTCCTCAGCGCGGACCGCAACGTCGGCAGCAAGGCGAAGGACATTGGCGCGATGGGCCACCTGGCCAAGCCCTTCGAGCTCAACGACCTGCTGTCGATGGTGCGACAGTCCCTCAGCCCCTCGGCGGACACCTCTCGCGTCTGAGCACGCCTCCCGTGGCCGTGCTTGACCGGGGCGGTGGGGCACCACTACGGTCCGCGCAGGGCTGATTCACCAATCAACGCTGAACCCAAGGAGCGAGTCATGGCGACCGCGAAGGACATCATCGAGGGGCAGATTCCCGAGAAGCTTCAGGCGAAGCCGGAGCTGGCGAAGGACATCAACGCCATCATCCACTTCGACGTCTCCGGCGACGGTGGCGGCAAGTGGACGCTGGACACCACCAAGACGGAGGGCTGGGTGTCCGAGGGTCTCAACGGCGCGTCGAAGATGACCGTCACGGTCAGCAACGACGACTTCGTGAAGATCCGCGAGGGCAAGCTGAACCCGCAGATGGCCGCCATGCAGGGCAAGCTCAAGTTCAAGCCGATGGACATGGGCCTCGCCATGAAGCTGGCGAAGCTGCTGTCCTGAGCCTCTGAGTCTCGTGTCGTACCGACGGCGCGTCACCCTGATGGGGACGCGCCGTCTGCATGTCTCCATCTCCCCCTGGAGCCCCCGTTCATGTCTGAGCCGTCTTCCCCCCTCGCGGGCCTGCGGGTGTTGGACCTGTCGCGCCTCTTGCCCGGCCCGTACGCGACGCTGGTGCTCGCGGACCTGGGCGCCACCGTGGACACGGTGGAGGACCCGGACGTGGGGGACGCCACCCGCCACATGCCGCCGCACCGCGAAGGGGAGGGCGCGCTCTACTACGGGCTGCACCGCAACAAGCGCTCGCTCACGCTGAACCTCAAGACGCCCGAGGGCCGTGACGCGCTCCTGCGCCTGGTGTCCCACTACGACGTGCTGGTGGAGAGCTTCCGCCCTGGCGTCATGGACAAGCTGGGCGTGGGCGAGGCGGTGCTGCGTCAGAAGAACCCGCGGCTCATCTACTGCGCCATCTCCGGCTACGGCCAGACGGGGCCGGACCGGCTCAAGGCGGGGCATGACCTCAACTACGTGGCCCGCGCGGGCCTGCTGGGCTACGGCGGCGAAGCCGGTGGCGCACCCGCGTTCCCGGGCGTGCAGATGGCGGACATCGGCGGGGGAAGCCTCTTCGCGCTGGTGGGCATCCTGGCCGCGCTGCATGAGCGCGAGCGCACCGGCGTGGGCCGCTTCGTGGACGTGTCCATGACGGACGGCGCGCTGGCATTCCTCCACCTGCACCTGGCCTCGCGCCTGTTCATGGGGACGGAGGGCTCACCGCTCCAGCGTGGAAGCGAGGCGCTCAACGGCGGCCTTCCCAGCTATGGCCTGTACCGCACCGCGGACGACCGCTGGCTCGCGGTGGGCGCGCTGGAGCCCAAGTTCTTCGGCGCGCTCTGCGCGAAGCTGGGCCGCCCGGAGCTGTTGGACGACGCGTACTCCGGCGGCGAAGCCGGCGCGCGCGTGAAGGCGGAGCTCACCCGCGTCTTCGCGAGCCAGCCCCTGGCGCACTGGCGTGATCAACTCTCCGGCGCGGAGTTCTGCGTGGAGCCGGTGGCGGAAGGGGACGAGGTGCTCGCGGATCCGCAGCTGCGCGCGCGCGGCCTCTTCGTGGAGACGGATGATGCGCAGCGCGGCATTCGCGTTACGCACCTGCTCACGCCGCTGCGCATGGGCGACGTCGCACTGCGTCCACCGCCCACGCTCGGACAGCACTCGCGCGTCATTTTGGAAGACGCAGGTTTCACGGCCGAAGAAATCTCGCGCCTGATTGCATGAATGACGCGTGAAACGAACCCGTGAGGACGGGTTCGTACGCGGATCCAAAGTGACCCGTTGATGATTGACAGGTCTAGAGCCACAGTTAGTCTTTCCTGTTTTTAGACTGGGAAATCGACTTTCAAGCCCTGGGAAGGAAGGTCCCCCGTGCCCGACGCACAGGAGCTCGAGTCATATATCCGACGGAAGTTCGCGGAAAACGTGGGTTTCACGGAAGAAGAGTTGTTTTCCGAAGACCTCACACTGTCGGCGCTGATTACACGCTCAGAGCGCATGACCAACAGCGTGGACTTGATGGAAGCCTTTGCCCGCACCTCCAACGGGTTGCGCAAGGATTATGGACTGAGAGTTCGCCTGCCGGCACTGTCCCTCGATACACCCGTGTCCAAGGTCCTGGCGGTGTTCATGGGTGAAGTCACGAACCCGGAGCGGAAGTCGGCATGAGCGTTCTCGCGCGCAGCCTCGAGCACGAAGAAGCGACCGTCGCCCCCCCCAAGGTCCTCTCGCCCGAAAGCCGCCCGGCCATCCAGGCGGAGCTGTACGAAGCCCTCACCCAGCGGGGGCAGTCCCTGGTGGACATCACCTGGGAGCAGCAGCGGCTGCACGAGTCGCGGCGCTGGAGCGTGGTGGAGCTGCTCTCCCACGTGGACTTCGCGCACGTGGGTGAAGCCGACCGACACCTGGTGTGGAACGCGGGGCGGGCGGAGCTGACGACGAAGCCGGGAGCGGACCGGCTGGAGCGGCTGGCGGATCAGGAGTGCCGCCGGTGGCAGGAGAAGAACCCCACCGTCGCCGCCATCATGCAGGCGTGCGGCACGTGGAGCCGCTACTGGAACGAGGAGGAGGCGCACCACGAGACGGCGTTCAACCGCCTGTCCTCGGTGCTGGGGCTGGAGCCCATCAGCGACGCCACCTTCATCGAGTTCCGCAAGGTCTTCCCCGACGACGACATGCTGCGCACGCTCACGCTGCTGTCCATCTCCGAGGTGGTGGCGGCGGTGGACTACGGCCAGTGCTCGCAGATGGTCCAGGACCCGGGCCTGCGCGCGCTGTTCAAGCAGGTGGCCGCGGACGAAGTGCAGCACATGAACTACTTCATCGCCTTCGCCAAGGCGCTGGTGGACAGCGGCGCGTACAAGGCGAAGGAGGCGTTCGCGGTGGCGCACCTCTTCCTTCGCGACGGCGGCGAGGTGCACGGCAGCAAGCGCGAGCGCGTGGAGAACCGCGATACCCACGTCAACTGGTGGGATCAGCTGGAGCACCGCGAGGGCTTCTATGCCCCGGACGCGCTGCGCAAGAAGGAGCAGCTCATCTTCCACGCCCTCAAGCGCATCACCGGCATCACGGTGGCGTCGCGAGAGGAGCTGGAGGACACCTGGATGGACCTCGTCGGGTGTTGATGGGCCTGGGCCACGACCTCCAGGCCATCTCGGAGCTGGAGGCCGCACGGGCCCTGCGGGAGCCGGACGTCTTCTTCACCGCCGCGGAGCTCGCCCACTTCGAGCGCGCGGCGAACCCGGTGCAGAGCCTGGCGGCGGGCTTCAGCGCGAAGGAGGCTCTCTTCAAGGCGCTGCCCGCGGTCGCCGGTTGGTTCTGGACGGACGCCGAGCTCGTCCACGACGCCCGGCACGCGCCGCGCTTCCAGTTTCACGGCACGCTCGCGGAGCATCTGGTGCGCGAGGGCCTGCAGGTCTCTGTATCGCTGTCGCATAGCGGAGGGTTCGTCTCGACGGTGGTCATCGTGACGCGCGCTCCGTCCCCCTGAAGTCGCTGTCATCCCCCCGGCAGCCGAAGGACATCCCCCCGTGCACTTCGAAGAGTCGTCGCTCACGCTGCGCGTGCGTCCCAATGACCTGGACATCCTGGGGCACGTGAACAACGCCACCACGCTGGAGTACCTGGAGGCCGGCCGTTGGGCCTGGCTGGAGCGGCAGGGGCTGACGCGCGGGGGGCCGGTGGTGGCGGTGGTGTCGCGCGTGGAGGTGGACTACCGCCGGGAGATTCCCCCGGGCGACGTGGTGGTGCACACGGAGCTGGAGTCGCCCGCGGCGGACGAGCTGGAGCCGGACGGCCTCAACTACCGCGCGCGGTTCCGTCAGCGCGTGTTCCTGACGGTGGGCGGGCCGGTGGCGGTGGAGGCGCTGGTGAGCGTGGCCTTCCTGGACGCGCGGGCCCGGTCGCTCGCGTCGCTGCAGCAGTTCCTGGACGCCGCGCGCGCCCCGGTGGCCCCTGTCGAGGATCCGCGCCCATGAGCACGAACGTGAAGCCGGAGCTCGCGTCGCTGGAGTTCTGGGTGCCCACGTCCCAGGAGCACGCGCTGCACGTCGTGGAGGCGCGCCTGTCCGGGACGCCGGACTCCGCGCCCGGCATCCTCTTCGTGCCGGGGCTGTTCTCAGACGGCCGCTTCTTCCTGGGCGGGCAGGGGGATGGGTTCGCGCGCGCGTTCGTGGACGCGGGCTGTGTGTCGTACGTCGCGTCCCTGCGCGGGCATGGCAAGAGCCGCTGGCCCGCGAAGCGCGCGTACAACTGGAGCTTCGACACGTACGTGCGCCACGACATCCCGGACCTGGTGCGGGCCGTGCGCGCGCGTCACACCGGGCCGCTGTTCCTCCTGGCCCACAGCATGGCGGGCTACGCGGCGCTGGCGGCGCTGGGGGTGGACCCCTCGCTCCAGGCGTCGCTGTCCGGTGTGTGCACGCTGTCCTCGGCGGTGAACGACTACAGCGACGGCGGGTTCAAGAAGCGCTTCCAGCTGGGCTTCTCGTCCACGGTGGCGGGGATGTTGGGACGCTTCCCGGCGAAGGCGCTGAAGCAGGGGCCCTGGGACGAACCAGCGGGCGTGATGCGTCAGTTCACGGACTGGGCGCCCACGGGCGCGTTCCGGAGCACGGATGGCGCGACGGACTACTGGAGCGCGCTGGGCAACGTGACGCTGCCGGTGTTCGCGGGCGTGGGCGCGGCGGACGTGTTCCATGCGTCACCCCAGCGCGCGCAGAAACTGGTGGCCCACCTGGGCAGTGCCCGGAAGGATCTGTTCGTCCTGGGGCGCGCGCAGGGGCTGAGCTGGGACGCGGGCCACTTCGACGTGGTGCGCGGAGAGCGCGCCCGCGCGGAGGTGCTGCCTCGCGTGCTCACGTGGATGCGCCAGGTGGCGCCCTCGCACTGAAGGACTGAAGGACCCGGAGGAGGGGAGTTTTTCGCATGCTCGACATCATCCAGCGACTGGAAGCGGTGGACCCTCGGCGCGGCCTGTTTCTCTACGACGACTTCGTCGGGCCGCCAGAGTTCGTGCCCTACCGGGAGTTCGCCTCCCGGGTGGCCGGGGCGGCGGAGCACTTCCGCGCGCGCGGCGTGGCGCCGGGCACGCGCGTGGTGCTGCCCTTCGAAACCTCCTCGTCCGTCATCTTCGCCTTCCTGGGGTTGATGGAGCTGGGCGCGGTGCCCCTGTCCGTGAAGCCGTACATCCTGAGCACGCCGAAGGGCCCCTACCGGGACTTCCTCGCGCGCATCCGCGAGCGCTATGGCGCGCTGCTCGTGCTGGACGTGCCCAGCATCGCTGGCCTGGAGCTTCCCCTGGAGCGACTGCCGCCGCCGCCCACGGGCGCGAAGCGTCCCGGGGTGAAGCTGCGCGAGGTGGCGCCCGGGGAGCTGGCGTTCGTGCAGTTCTCGTCGGGGTCCACGTCGTTCCCCAAGGGCGTGCCCATCACCCAGGAGAACCTGGCCGCGAACCTGCGGATGATCATCCGGCACGACAGCCGCACGTCCGAGGACCGGGTGACGAGCTGGCTGCCGCTGTACCACGACATGGGACTCATCGGCGGGCTGCTCACCTGCATCACGGTGGGCAATGATCTGCTGTTGGCCCAGCCCGCGTCGTTCCTGATGGACCCCATGGGCTGGCTGGAGCTCATCTCCTCCGAGAAGGTGATGGGCTCCGTCATCCCCAACTTCGCCATCGACTACGCGCTGAAGTCGCTCAAGTCGGCGGACGCGGATGACCTGAAGCGGTTGGACCTGTCGCGCGTGCAGAGCATCTACCTGGGCAGCGAGCCCATCAACATCCCCAACCTGGAGCAGTTCCTGGACATCCTCGCCCCGTGCGGTCTGCGGCGCGACGTGTTCATGCCCTGCTACGGCATGGCGGAGACAGTGCTGATGGTCGCGAGCGTGCCGCCGCGCCAGACGGTGCGCGTCATCACCGCGCCCAACGGTCAGCCCGCCATCTCCGTGGGCCGCCCGCTGACGGAGTTCGAGGTGCGGCTGCGCGCGGAGGACGGCCGGTTGTGCGGCGAGGGCGAGCTGGGCGAAATCGAGTTGCGCGGCGGCAGCCTGGCGCCGTCGTACTTCCTGGACGACCGGCCCCTGCGCGGCGACGACGGCTACTACGCCACGGGCGACCTGGGCTTCCAGAAGGAGGGCGAGCTCTTCATCACCGGGCGGATCAACGACCGCATCAAGGTGAACGGGCAGAGCTTCTTCTCCGCGGACTTCGAGCAGGCCGTGGAGCGGCTGGGCTTCATCCGCCCGGGCCGCACCGCCGTCATCCAGGTGAAGGGCCGTCTCGTGGTGCTGGCGGAGGTGAACCACCCGGCCGCGTTGGAGCGCCTGGAGGACAGCCGCAAGCAGGTCTGCCAGTCGGTGCTGGAGACGGTGGGCGTGACGCTCGCGAAAGAGGACGTCCTCTTCATCCGCTACGGCCAGCTCCAGAAGACGAGCAGCGGCAAGCTCCAGCGCCGCGCCATCACGGAAGCCTATGAGCAGGGCCGCATCCGCACCGTGACGCCCATGGAGTTGCGCGCGGACCTGCTCCAGATGCGCGCGCAGCGGCTCGTGCTGGGCTCGGTGATGGTCGCGCGGCAGCGGGGCCGCCGGTGGATGGCCTCCGGGAAGGCGGCGCTCTCCGCGGGACTTCTGCGGCTCAAGCCAGGAGGCCAGCGCCAGGACGGGCCTTGAGCCGCTGGCCTTAGCGGGCCTTCGCGGAGGCCCACAGGTCCCAGCCGCGCGCCGCGTGGCACGCATCGCCCACCAGGTCCAGGGCGAGCTGGGGCTGCGTCTTGGTCAGCGCCTCCGTGTCGCGGAAGGCGCCCGTGGCCTCCAGCCTTTGCGTGGCGTGCTCCAGCGCGGCCTTCGCCTCCGCTACCGCCACCGCCTGCGCGGGCGTGGGCTTCCAGCCCGTCTCGTCCCGGTAGCGCCCCAGCGCCTCCAGGAAGTGGCCGTGGAACTTCACCATCTGCACCAGCACCGGGACGCGGTACGCGGGCGCGGCGGTGAGCGCGGCCTCGTACTGCCGCGCCTCCGAACCCAGCCGGTACACCAGCACGTCCACCTGCGCGTCCAGCCGCGGGCCCCACGCCTTGCGCACGGCGGGGAAGCGCGCCCAGCCCGCGACGGCCTGGAAGAAGTGGAGCCCGCCGCACGGGTGCGCGTAGATGCCCTGCTTGTTCTTGGGCACCTGGGGAAGGCCTGCCTTCATGCCTCGGAGCAGCTCCGCGTTCGCGGACTCCAGCGTGGCGAGCGCGGTGTCCATCACCGCGTCCATGCGCACCGTCTCTCCCGCGCCGTTGACGAACGAGCCCCCGGGCTCCAGCACGTGTGACAGCGCGTCCAGCGCCCACGCACCGTCCGGCGACGCGGCGAGCGCGGGGCGGAAGTCGTGCTGGAGCGACGCCACCAGCTCCCTGAGCGTCACCTTGCCCCACGCCGTGGGGAACGCATGCGAGCGCGGGTAACCCGCGAGCAGGAAGGTCTTCACCTGGAGCGCCGGGTGGGGCTCCACGGGCGTGCCGTCCGGGGTGAAGGCGTCGAAGAAGTAGCGGGCCGTGCCTCCCGCGTCGGGGGCGTCGCGGCGCAGGAACCCCGCGACGATGGCGTCCGAGGCCGCGCGGCCATCCCGCGCGCGGAAGGACTTCCCGTCCAGGTCCATGCCGTGCGCGAGCGCCCAGGGTCTGGATGGATCCGCCCCGTGCGTGCGGCACTGCGCGTGGAGCACCACGGACGCGGAAGGGGCGGCGGGGGAGGGCGGGGGAGCAGCGCTCAGGCCAAGCCCGAGCAGGGCCACGAAGGAGGGGAGCATGGGCGCGGGCAGTGTCGCAGCCCGCGCCCATCCACGCACCTGGGTGCCCTCTTCAGCGCGGCGGGGCGCAGGCCTTCATGCGGGCGAGCATCCGCTCGATGATGCCGAACAGCGCCTCGCGGTCGTCCTCGGGAAGCAGGCCCATCAACCGCCGGATGCCCGCGTCCGTCATCAGCTGGATGACCTTGTAGATTTCACAACCCCGGTCGGTGAGCTTGGCGGTGACGGCGCGGCGGTCCTCCGCGTCCCGGCCGCGCTCCACCATGCCCATGTCCTCCAGGCGATCCACCACGCCGGTGATGGTCTTCTTGGTGATGCCGATGCGCTGCGCCAGCACGCCCACCTGGATGGGGCCGTCCATGCCCAGCCACCCAAGCGCGTGCACCTGGGTGGGGGTCAGCCGCATGTCGTCGCAGAGGCTCGCCAGCGGGTCCCTCAGGGAGCGGAAGTGGGCCAGCTCCCGGATGAGCCCCATGAAGCGGCGTGAGTCCGGCGTGGACTGGTCCCCATCCTGGAGCAGGCGCTCCATCACGGCCTTCTCGTCAGCGGCCTCGTCCTTCCCCTCGGAGCGCACTTCGGACTCCGAGGGGGAGGTGATGGAGGTGGGTCGGCGCATCAGGCAGTCTCCACCCGGGCCGCGGCCGCCGCGGCCTCCCGCTCACGGTCCTGGTTGGACGGACCGTGCGCCGGGCCGGAGCCACCCGCGAAGCCGGGGTCGCTGCCCTTGTTGCGCTTGAAGCGCGCGGCCAGCTGATCCAGCAGCGAGTACACCACCGGCACCACGCCCAGCGTGAGGAACGTGGAGGTGATGAGGCCGCCGATGATGGTGATGGCCATGGGCGCGCGCGTCTCCGCGCCGTCGCCCTTGGCGATGGCCACCGGGATCATGCCGGCGATCATCGCGATGGTCGTCATCAGGATGGGGCGCAGACGCACCGGCGCGGCCTCGAGGAGCGCCTCGTGCGCCGTGCGGCCCTTCTCACGGACCTGCAGCGTGAAGTCCACCAGGAGGATGCCGTTCTTCACCACCAGACCCATGAGCATGATGACGCCGATGAGGGCGAACATGGACATGTACTGGCCGGTGATCAGCAAGCCGCCAATGGCCCCGATGAAGGCGAAGGGCAGGGACAGCATGATCGTGAACGGGTGGATGAGGCTTTCGAACTGCGCCGCGAGGATCATGTAGATGAGGATGATGCCCAGGAGCAGCGCGGTGCCGAACGCGGCCACGGACTTGCCCAGCTCCTTCGCGTTGCCTTCCAGCTCGCCCGTGACGCTCTTGGGCAGCTCCTTGGCGGCGTAGCCCTGCATGTAGGTGATGGCGTCGGAGAGCGCGTAGCCCTCCTTCAGGTTCGCCAGCATGGTGACCTGCCGCTTCTGCGCCTGCCGGTCAATCTGCACCGGCCCCTCCGCGGGGACGATGCGGGCCAGGTTGCGCAGCTCCACCAGCTGCCCCGTGGGGGAGCGCACGGCCAGCTGACCGAGCGCGTCCGCGGAGGCCAGCGTCTCCGGAGGCAGGCGCAGCTTCACCTCGTACGTCTCACCGCCCTCGCGGTAGTCCAGCACCTTGTCGCGGCCCAGGTAGGCGCGCAGCGTCTGGCCCAGGGACGCGGCCGGCACGCCCAGCGTGGCCGCGCGGTCGCGGTCCACCTGCACGTCGTACTGCGGCTTGCCAGAGCGGTACGTCATGTCCACGTCGGTGAGGCCCGGGTTCTGGAGCATCGCCTGGCGCATCTTCTCCGCGGACTCGGTCAGCTCCTTCCAGTTGTCGCCGCGCAGGTTGAACTGCACCTGCTGCGAGCGCGCGCCACCACCGGACACCGCGGTCACGTCCTGCACCGCCACGGTGATGCCCTTGGGCGGGTGGATGTTCTGGCGCAGGTAGGCCTTCAACTCGCTCTGCTTGAAGGCGCGGTCCTTCACCGGCATCAGGTTGATGAGGACCTCGCCCTTGTGGACCTCCTCCTGCACGCCGCCGCCCGCGGTGGTGAACGTGGAGGCGATGCCCGGCAGCGTCCGGACCTGGGCCGCGAAGGTGTCCAGCTGCGTCTGGGTCTCCTGGATGGTGGACCCGATGGGCAGCTCCACCGTGAGCTTGATGTTGCCGTTGTCCTGCTCCGGGATGAACGTGAACTTGAGGAAGCGGGCCATGCCGAAGGTCGCGAAGAGCACCACCACCGCGACGACCATCGTGAGGGCGCGCTGCCGGAGGATGCCACCCAGGATCTTCCGGTAGCCGTTCTCCATGCCCACCAGCACCTTCTCCACCGCCGCGGAGATGCCCGTCGGGTGCCCGTGCTCACGCAAGAGGCGCGAGGACAGCATCGGCGTGAGCGTCATGGACACCACGTAGGAGATGAGCGTGGCCACCGCCACCGTGACGCCGAACTGGTAGAAGAACTTGCCGATCATGCCGTCCATGAAGGCCACCGGGATGAACACCGCCACGATGGCCAGCGTCACCGCGAGCACCGCGAGGGCAATCTGTCCGGCGCCCTCCAGCGCGGCCTGCATGGGCGAGGCGCCCTCTTCCATGTGACGGACGATGTTCTCGATGACCACGATGGCGTCGTCGATGAGCAGACCGATGGACAGGGTCAGCGCGAGCATCGTGATCATGTTGAAGGTGAAGCCCAGCGCCGCCATCACCGCGAACGTACCCACGACGGACACCGGCAGCGCGATGGCCGCCACGATGGTGGAGCGCAGGTTGCGCAGGAACACCAGCACGATGAGGACGGCGAGCACGCCGCCCAGGATGAGGTCCTCCTGCACCGCGTGGATGGACGAGCGGATGAACCGCGCGTTGTCCGTCACCGTCTCCACCTGGACGCCGGCGGGCAGCGACTTGTTGATTTCGCCCAGCGACTCCTGCACCAGGTCCGCCACCTGCACCGTGTTGGAGCCGGACTGCTTGCGCACCACCAGCGCCACCGCGCTGCGCTCGCCGCTCTTCGCACCCGAGCGCTGCTCCGCGGGGCCGTCCACCACCTCCGCGATGTCGCGCACGCGGATGGGAGAGCCGCCCGTGCTGGTGATGATGATGTTCCTGATTTCGTCCACGCTCTTTGCTTCGGACGTGAGGCGCACGATGCGCTCACGGCCGCTGTCCATGCTGCGGCCACCCGGCACGTCCAGGCTCTGGGCCTTGAGCGCCTGGCTGACGTCGCTGATGGCCAGGCCGAAGCCGCGCAGCCGCTGCGGGTCCACCACGAGCTGGATCTCCCGCTCCCGGCCACCGACGATGTCGATGCTGCCCACGCCCTGCTGACGCTGGAGGGCCGGCTTCACGATGTCATCCGCGACGCGCGTCAGCTCCTCCACCGGCAGGGCGCCCGCGAGCGCCAGCGTGATGATGGGGGCCGCGCCGATGTCGAACTTCTCCACGACGGGCGTCTCCACCTCGTCCGGCAGCTTGCTCAGCGTGGCCTGCACGCGGTCGCGCACGTCCTGCGCCGCGATGTCCACCTTGGTGGACAGCTTGAACTGCACGACGATCTGCGAAACGCTTTCGACGTTGATGGACTTGAGCGTGTCCACGCCGTTGAGCGTGTTGAGCGCCTCCTCCAGCGGGTCGGAGACGTTCTTCTCGATGGTCTCCGGGTCCGCGCCCGGGAGGATGGTCGTCACGGTGACGACGGGGAAGTCGACGTCGGGGAACTGGTCCACGCCGATCTTCGGATAGGCGAACAGGCCGAACACCACCACCGCCAGCATCAGCATGGCGGTGAAGATGGGCCGTGAAATGAAGGTCTTGAGCATTCAGATACCCAGGAAAGAAGAGGGGAGGAGGGACCGCTACTGCGCGACGCGCACGGCGGTCCCCTCCTTGACGTCCAGCGAAGCGTCGGCGAGCACGCGCTCTTCCGCCGTCAGGCCCTGCAGCACCTTCACGTAGCCGGGCAGCACGCGCTGCACGCGCACGTCGCGCTTGCGCACGGTGCCGTCCTGCACCACCCACACGAAGCCGTCCTGGCCCTTGCTGCTGACGGCCTGCGCCGGCAGGAACAGGCCGTTGCCCGCGTCACCCGCGGCCTTGGAGAAGTCCATCTCCACCAGCGCGCCGGGGCGCAGCGGGTGCTCCGTCTTGCCCGTCACGTCCGCCAGCACCTCCACGGTGCGGCTCTGCGCGTCGATGACGGCGCCCACGTTGGCGACCTTCGCCTCGAAGCGCATGCCGCTGGGGTTCACGGTGCCCGGCGTCACGATGCCCGGCGTCACGTTGTCGATGACGGACTCCGGCACCATCATCCGGATCTCCAGCCCGTCCGCGTCCACGATGGAGAACACCGGGGTGGAGGGCGTCATCGCCACCGAGTCACCCACGTTCTTCGTGCGCGCGGTGATGATGCCGTTGAAGGGCGCCACGATGTTGTGGTCGCGCAGGTTCTCCACCGCCAGCCGGTACGCCGCGCCGGCCTGGGCCGCCTGGGCCGCCGCCTGCTTCTGGCCGATCTCCGCCTGCTCCAGCGCGTTGGCCGCGACGCCGCCGGACTCGGCGACCTTGCGCGTGCGCTCCAGGGTGCTGGTGGCCAGCTGCAGCGAGGCCTCCGCCATGTCCTTGGCCGCCTTCGCCTGGTCCACCGCGATGGACACGTTGGACGTGTCCAGCTGCGCCAGCACGTCGCCCTTCTTCACCTTGTCGCCCACCCGGACGTTCACCTTCGCGAGCGTGCCCGTCGCCTGGGGGCCCAGCACGGCCTCCTGCTTGGAGCGGACCTGGCCCGTCACGCGCGTCACGTTCTGCTCCAGCTCCGTGGCCGGGGTGATCGCCTTGACGCCCAGCGCGTTGGAGCCTTCCTGCTGAGTCGGAAGCTGCGCCTTCTCCGCGCCCGCCTTCGAGCACCCCGCCGTCGACACCGCCACGGCCACCACGGCAGCCAAGATTCGCTGATTCACGCGTCCGAACTCCTGCCGGGTCGCCGGCGGGACACCCGCCCTGGCACCTGCTCCGGCTAATTCTTTGTGGGCTAGAAATTACCGACGCTCGATTATCTGTCAAGAGGATACTCCGGAGTGCGGACTATCCACTCCCCAGTCATCCTGCGGGGTTGGCTGCCTGCCCCCCAAGCCTTCAGACTTCTTCACAACACTGGAGCCGGCGCGCTGCGTCACCAGGAAGGCGGGCGTCAGGCGGGGTGGGGACGCGGGGCGTTGCTTGTGGCTGACGGTGGGCGCCTGTTATTGACTCGCGAATCAACCCGCAGCGGGACAACCCCCAAGGACTCGCGATGCTCAATCCGTTCACCGAGGAGCACGAGGCGTTTCGCAGGTCGGTGCGCGCCTTCGTGGAGAAGGAGATGGCGCCCTACGGTCTGGAGTGGGACCGGGCGGGCATCTTCCCGCGCGAGCTGTTCAAGAAGTGCGGCGAGCTGGGCTTCCTGGGCATCAGCCACGACCCGAAGTTCGGCGGCAGCGGCCTGGACTACTGGTACGTGACGGCGTTCGCGGAAGAGCTTTCCCGCAGCCGCAACGCGGGCGTGAACATGGCGCTGCTGGTGCAGAGCCAGATGGCCACGCCCATCATCAGCGAGATTGGAACCGACGAGCAGAAGCGCGAGTTCCTGGAGCCCGCGCTCAAGGGCGACCGCATCGCGGCGCTGGGCGTGAGCGAGCCGGGGTGCGGCTCGGACGTGGCGAGCATCAAGACGACGGCGCGCCGGGACGGCGACGACTACGTCATCAACGGCTCCAAGATGTGGATCACCAACGGCACGCGCGCGGACTTCATCACGCTGGCGGTGCGCACCGGTGAGGAGGGCTACGGCGGCATCTCGCTGGTGACGTTCCCCACGGATGTGAAGGGGTTCAGCATCTCCAAGAAGCTGGACAAGATTGGCAACCTGTCCTCGGACACGGCCATCCTCTACTTCGAGGACTGCCGCATCCCCGCGCGCTACGTGCTGGGCGAGGAGAACCAGGGCTTCTACCACATCATGACCAACTTCCAGGGCGAGCGCCTGGTGGGGGCCATCACCACGGTGGGAGGCATGGACCGGATGCTGGAGGACGCCCTCCAGTACGGCAACGAGCGCGAGGCGTTCGGCCGGCCCCTCATCAAGTTCCAGGTGTGGCGCCACAAGTTCGTGGAGCACCTGACGGCGGTGGAGGCGGCGCGGCGGCTCAACTACTACGCGGTGGACCTCTACGACCGGAAGGAGAACCCGGTGAAGGAGATCTCCATGGCGAAGCTGTTCGCCGGAGACCTGGCCCAGCGCGTGGCCTACGACTGCCAGCAGTTCTTCGGCGGCATGGGCTACATCGAGGAGACGCCCATCGCGCGGATGTGGCGCGACGTGCGGCTCATCACCATCGGTGGCGGCACCTCCGAGGTGATGAAGGAGATCATCTCCAAGCTGTACGGCTTCTAGCTATTTCCTGCCGAAGAGGGCCTCCGCGGCGCTGACCATCGCGTCGCGTGAGGCCTTCTGGTGCAGGCCGCCTTCGCCCAGCTGGAAGAGCTCGCAGAAGTTGGCCTCGTCCTTGTCGCGGGGCGCTTCGGCGAAGGGCTCCTTGCAGGCCTTGGCCACGGACTCGTCGAAGTGCCGGCAGTTGCGGCACGAGCGCAGGTCCTCCTCACAGCCGGGACATGTGTCGCGCCGGCCGACCTGGTTGGCGATGATGTCGAGTGCGTGTCCGCAGTGCGCGCAGCCGGGCATGGTGGTCCTCCCCGTCAGAAGCTGACGGGGGCATCCTGCCAGAGTCTGTGTCTACCGCTGGACGCTGGTCGCGAACGCCGGGGCGGGCAGGGAGGAGGCTTCCTGGGGCCGGCGCAGCTCGCCGGTGGCGTCCAGGAGCTGGTCGTCCAGCCGCTTGAGGAGGAAGAGGACGTAGGCGGACAGGCCGGACAGGACGGCGGCCATGATGCCCAGCAGCATGCCGCGCTGCCAGCGGTGGGCCTGCTCCATCACCCCACGGCGTTCCTTGAAGGTCTTCAGCTGGGCGTCCACCGAGGTGCCGTCCAGCTTCTGGGCGAAGTCGGAGGCCTGGGCGCTGCCCCGGGCCATCAGCCAGCGCCCTTCGGCCTGCAGGGCCTCGGCGCGCGCGTAGCAGAACGCTGCCCCACCCGCGAAGAGCAGGGAGATGCACAAGGCCGCTGTCACGCTCCGGGTGCCCATGCCACCAACCCTCCGGCAAATCCGTGGGCGCGGCCAGCCGACAGGCCGCGACTGCTCCGGCTTTCCGAAGACAGTAGCGGATGCTAGGGACGGCTTCTGACATGGGCAAGCCCTACCGTCCTAAAGACCACTATTTCCAGAAAGCCAAGCAAGAGGGGCTGCGAGCGCGTTCCGCGTTCAAGGTCGATGAGATCCTCAAGCGCTTCCCCGGGTCCGTGAAGAAGGGCGCGGCGGTGCTGGATCTGGGCGCGGCGCCCGGCGGGTTCCTCCAGATATTGGCGGACGCGGTGGGGATGCACGGGCGCGTCATCGGCGTGGACATCTCGGCCATCCGTCCCTTCTCCCAGAAGTGGGTGACGACGGCGGTGCTGGACGTGCTCGCGGACGACTTCGACGCGAAGCTGGCCGCGCTGTACGACGGCCCCTACGACGCGGTCATCTCCGACATGGCGCCCAAGACCTCCGGCATCAAGGGCACGGACGAGGCGCGCAGCCTGCGGCTCGCGGGCAAGGCGCTGGAGGTGGCCGCCACGCGCGGCCGGCCCGGCGGCACGTTCGTGGCCAAGGTCTTCATGGGGGGCGACTTCGAGGCCTTCCGTGACGAGGTGCGGCAGCACTTCGAAGAGGTGAAGATCGTCCGTCCGGAGGCCACGCGCGGCGCCAGCATGGAGGTCTACGTGGTGGGGCTGCGACGCCGGGCCCCGGCGCCGGCTGCTTCCTGAAACAGAGAGAAGGGACCGCCAGGGACGCGGGCGGCGTCTAGAGTGCCGCCCCTATGTCTTCTCCACCACGCTCGCGTGCTTCCGTCGTCGTATTGTGCCTGCTGTCCTTGATGCTGTCCTCCGTGTCCGTGGCGGCCCCCGCGAAGGCGCCCCCGACGTGGAAGGCCATCGACGCGCTCGTCGAGGACGACAAGGTCGAGTCCGCCGCGCAGGGGGCCGAGGCCCGGCTCGCCGCGGCGAAGGCCCAGGGTGACGCGGACGAGTGGACGCGCGCGCTGATCCGCACGGTGCAGCTGCGCACGCGGTTGCATGGCTATGAGACGACGGTGCGCTTCCTGCGTGAACAGCCCTGGCCGGAGGGGCTGCGGCAGCAGGCCACGCTCCACCTGTTCTACGCGGCGGTGCTCGCGAACTACCAGCAGTCGTACAGCTACGAGATTGGCCAGCGTGAGCAGGTGGTGTCCACCGGGCCGGTGGACCTGAAGGCGTGGACGAAGGATCAGATTTCAACGGAGATCCAGCGCACGTACGCCGCCGTCTGGGAGTCGCGGCAGAAGTTCGGCACCGAGCCCGTGAAGGTGCTGTCCGAGTACATCCAGCCCAACACGTACCCGGAGGGCATCCGCTCCACGGTGCGCGACGCGGTGACGTACCTGTGGGTGGGCTCGCTGGCCGACACGGGCCTGTGGCGGCCGGAGCAGGAGCAGGGCGTGTACCGGCTGGACCTGGGAGCGCTCCTGGACAGCGCGCCGAAGGTGGAGCTGAAGGACCCTTCCGTGCACCCGCTGATGAAGGTGGTGGCGGTGCTGGGGGACCTGGAGGCGTGGCACCTGGCGGCGGGCCGGCGTGAGGCGGCGCTGGAGGCGCGGCTGCGGCGCTACGAGGTGCTGTCGACGTCGTTCACCGAAGCCGCGGACAAGCGGCGCATCCGGGAGCACCTGGCCGCGCACCTGAAGGGCTTCCGGGACGTGCCGTGGTGGTCCAAGGGCCAGCACCAGCTCGCGGCGATGGAGGAGCAGGCGGGCCGCGCCATCACCGCGCATGCCCTGGCGAAGACGGGCGCGGAGGCGTGGCCGAAGTCAGTGGGCGGCGTGCAGTGCGCGGCGCTGATGGCGACGCTGGAGGCGCCGGAGCTGTACGCGACCGGGATGCAGGTGGACGGGCCGGGCAAGCGCTCCATCCTGGTGGGCCACCGCAACGTGGGCACGTTGTACCTCCGGGCGTACGCGGTGGATGTGGAGGCACGGCTGGCGAAGCCCGGCGAGGACCTGTCGCTGTACCCCTCCACCGAGGAGAGGCTCCGCATGGTGGCGTCGCGCAAGCCGGACGCAGTGTGGAGCATGGCGCTGCCGCCCACGCCGGACTTCCAGCGGCACCAGACGTTCGTGACCCCGCCGGCGCTCAAGGCGGGCGCGTACATCATCGCCCTGTCCACGCGCGAGGACTTCGCGAAGAAGAACAACCGCATCCTCGCCCTGCCGATGTCCGTGTCGCCCTGGGCCGCGACGGTGCGCAAGGCGAACCCCCACCAGGCGGAGGTCCACGTGGTGGACGGCGCCACGGGGGCGCCCGCTGCGAACGTGGAGGTGCGGTTGGTGAAGTCGGACTACAGCACCCGCCGCTTCAACATCGTCAGCCGCCGCACCGACGCGAACGGCGACCTGCTGCTCACGGGCAAGAACGCCGACCGCTACGAGGACATGGAACTGCTGCTGGGCAGGGGCAAGGGCGTGATGGTGCTCCCGGGCTCGGTGTACCTGTCCCCCCTCTACGAGTCGACCCCGCAGGACCATACGCTCATCTACACGGACCGCGCCGTCTACCGTCCCCAGCAGAAGCTGCTGTGGAAGGTGGTGGCCTACCGCCCGGAGGAGGCGTCGAAGCGCTACCGGGTGCTGCCGGAATCGGCGGTCACGGTGACGCTCGTCGACCCCAACGGCCAGGAGGTGGCCAAGCGCGAGGCTCGCACCAACTTGTTTGGATCGGTGGCGGGCGAGTTCGACATTCCCTCCGGGCGGCCCCTGGGCCAGTGGACGGTTCGCACGCGCCCCAACGGCTACGCGAGCGTGCGCGTGGAGGAGTACAAGCGGCCCACCTTCGAGGTGGCGCTGAAGGACGCGCCAGAAGCGCTGCGGCTCAACCGGCGCGCGACGTTCAAGGGCGAGGCCCGCTACTACTTCGGCCTCCCGGTGACGCGCGGCGCGGTGAAGTGGCGCGTGTCGCGCGAGCCGGTGCTGCCGCGCTGGTGGTTCTGGGAGCGCATCCCGGCCACCACGGAGCTGGTGGCCTCCGGCACGGCGACGGTGGGCGAGGACGGTGGCTTCACCGTGGCGTTCACCCCGGAAGCGGACGAGCGGCTCGCGAAGGCGCAGGGCATGTCGTGGCGCTACCGCGTGGAGGCGGACCTGACGGACGAGGGCGGTGAGACGCGCTCCGCGAGCCGGTCCTTCCGCCTAGGCTTCGTGTCGGTGGAGGGGCGCGTGGACTCCGACGTGGGCTTCGTCCGCGAGGACTTCCCGTCGGAGGTGCGGCTCGTGCGCTCGAACCTGGATGGCGCGCCGCAGGCCGGACCGGGCCGCTGGCGGCTCATTGCCTTGAAGGCTCCGAGCCGTCCGCTGATGCCGTCGGAGGTTCCGGTGGACAGGCTCAAGCCCCTGGACGCGGACACGCAGTCGGCCAGGGAATCCTATCCCACGCCGGGTGACGCGCAGAAGGGGCGCTGGGACACGGCCTACGACGTGGAGCAGACGCTGCAACGCTGGGACGACGGCGCGGAGGTGGCGCAGGCGGCCGTGACGCATGGCGCGGACGGTGTCGCCACCGTGAAGCTGCCGGCGCTGCGCGCGGGGACGTACCGACTGCGCTACGAGACGACGGATGCGTTCGGCCAGAAGGCCACCGCGCAACGGGACTTCGTGGTGGCGGGGGCCCACGCCCCGGCGGGGTTGCCCGCGGTGCTGGCGGCGGAGCGCCCTTCCGTGCGCGTGGGCGAAGTGGCGCGGCTGATGGTGGCCTCCGGCTTCGAGGGCCAGCCGCTGGTGATGGACGTGTACCAGGGGCGCCAGCGCGTCGAGCACCGCCAGCTGACGGCGGGGCAGGGGCGCGCGGTGGTGGATCTTCCGGTGACGGAGGCCCTGCGCGGCGGCTTCACGGTGGTGCTCTCGATGGTGCGCGACTGGCAGACGCTGAGCTTCCAGCAGACCGTGGCCGTGCCCTTCGATGACAAGGAGCTCAGCCTGGAGTTCGCCACGTTCCGCGACACGCTGCGGCCCGGCGCGAAGGAGACCTTCCGCGTGACGGTGAAGGGGCCGAAGGGCGCGAAGCTGGAGGCGGGGGCCGCGGAGCTGCTCGCGTACATGTACGATCAGTCGCTGAACGTCTTCGGACCGCACACGCCGCCGCAGGTGGCGCAGCTGTATCCGCAGCAGACCGTCTACGTGGACTTCCGTGCGTCGGGTGGCGTCTTCGGCGCGGACTGGCTCTTTGATGAACTCGTTCGGGAGGGACCCTCCGCGCCGGACCTCAGTGACGACACGCTGAAGTTCGGCGACGGCTATGGGCTGGGCGGTCCGGGCTACCGCAACTACTACGGCGGCCACCGCATGCGCGCCATGAAGCCCGGGGGCGTCCAGCGGGAATCGGACGGTGCACCGCCTCCGCCTCCGCCGCCGTCGCCCGCGCCGTCCGCCGCGGAATCCGCGCCGAAGCCCGGCCGGGTGCTGGAGCAGAAGCGGCGAGAGATCATCCAGATCATCAAAGGGGAGCCGGGCCCCCCGGAACCGGGGGAAGGGCCGGAGGGGCCGCTGCGCTCCAACTTCGCGGAGACGGCGTTCTGGATTCCGCAGCTGCTCACCGGGCCGGACGGAGCGGCGGTGCTGGAGTTCACGGTGCCGGACTCGGTGACGGCGTGGGACGTCTGGGTGCACGCGCTCACGCGGGATCTGCGCGGTGGCTCCACGCAGCGCGCCACCCGCAGCGTGAAGGAGCTGATGGTGCGCCCGTACCTGCCGCGCTTCCTGCGCGAGGGCGACCGCGCGGAGCTGGAGGTCGTGGTGAACAACGCGGGGACCCAGACGCAGCAGGGTCAGCTCACGTTCGACATCGTGGATCCGGACACGCAGAAGAGCCTGCTCGCGGAGTTCGGCGTGAAGACGACGTCGCAGGCCTTCACGGTGGCGGCGGGGAAGGGCACGAACCTGCGCTTCCCCATCACCACGCCCGCGAGGGTGGGGCCGGTGGCCTTCCGCGTGGTCGCGAAGACGGGCGCGTTCAGCGACGGCGAGTTGCGGCCCCTGCCGGTGCTGCCCGGCCGCATGCACCTGTCGCAGTCGCGCTTCGCCATGCTGAACAACAAGGACCGCCGGACGCTGACGTTCGATGACCTGAAGAAGTCGGACGACCCCACGCGGGTGAACGAGCAGCTCGTCGTGACGGTGGACGCGCAGCTCTTCTACTCCGTGCTCCAGGCGCTGCCGTACCTGGTGGACTACCCCTATGAGTGCACGGAGCAGACGCTCAACCGCTTCGTGTCCACGGGCATCGTCTCCAGCCTCTTCAACAAGTACCCGTCGGTGGCGAAGGTGGCCAAGGACCTGAGCGAGCGGAGCACGCGCTTCGAGACCTTCGACGACGTGGACCCGAACCGGAAGATGACGCTGGAGGAGACGCCCTGGCTCAACGAGGCGAAGGGCGGCGCGGAGTCCGACCAGTCGCTCCTGCGCGTGTTGGACCCGAAGGTGGCCCAGGCCCAGCGCGCGTCCTCGCAGGCGAAGCTGCGCAAGGCGCAGAACGCGGACGGTGGCTTCCCCTGGTGGCCGGGCGGCCCGTCGTCGCCGTACATGACGCTCTACATCCTGCACGGCCTGTCGCGCGCCATGGAGCACGGGGTGGAGGTGCCGCCCACCATGACGGAGCCCGCGTGGGGCTACCTGGCGAAGCACTTCCGGGAGGACTACGCGAACCGGCTGATGAAGAAGGACCTGGGCTGGGAGTTCCTCACCTTCCTCAACTTCGTGGCATCGGCGTATCCGGACGCGCGCTACACGGGCGAGGCGCTCACCGCGGCCGAGCGGCAGCGCATGCTCGAGTTCTCCTTCAAGCACTGGAAGGAGCACTCGCCGTACCTCAAGGGGTACCTGGCCCTCACGCTGAACCGGGCGAAGCGCACGAAGGACGCGCAGAAGGTCTGGGACAGCGTGATGGACTCCGCGAAGACGACGCAGGACCTGGGCACGTACTGGCAGCCGGAGGACCGGAGCTGGCTCTGGTACAACGACTCCACGGAGACGCACGCCTTCGCGCTGCGCACGCTGTCGGAGCTGCGCCCGAAGGACCCTCGGCGCGCGGGCCTGGTGCAGTACCTGCTCCTGGACAAGAAGGTGAACCACTGGAAGTCCACGCGCGCCACGGCGGAGGCGCTCTACGCGCTGGTCAACTACATGGAGGCGGAGGGCTCGCTGGCCGCGCGCGAGGAGCTGAAGGTGACGGTGGGCTCCAAGGCGGTGACCATGAGCTTCTCGCCGGACGTGTACACGGGGAAGAAGAACCAGATTGTCGTCCCCGGTCCGGAGGTGAACGCGACCACGGCGACCACGGTGGTGGAGAAGACGACGCCGGGCTTCGCCATCGCGTCCGCCACGTGGCACTTCTCCACGGAGGAGCTGCCCAAGGAGGAGCGCGGTGACTTCTTCCAGGTGTCGCGCCGCTACTTCGTGCGCATCCGCGAAGGCAACCAGACGCTGCTTCGCCCCCTGGCGGACGGCGCGAGGCTGCGGCCCGGTGACGAGGTGGAGGTGCAGCTGTCGCTGCGCACGAAGCACGCGGCGGAGTACGTGCACTTGAGGGACCCGCGCGCCGCGGGCCTGGAGCCGGAGAACGCGCAGTCCCGCCACAAGTGGGACCTGGGCATCGTCTGGTACGAGGAGACGCGCGACTCGGGGACGAACTTCTTCTTCGAGGCGCTGCCGGCCGGTGAGTACAACTTCAAGTACCGGCTGCGCGCGAACATGGCGGGCACCTTCCGCGTAGGCCCGGCGACGGTGCAGTCCATGTACGCGCCGGAGTTCACCGCGTACTCCACGGGCACGGTGCTCACCGTGGACAAGGCGCAGTAGGCCTCAGCGGGGCAGGGGACCGGCGTTCCTTCGAGGCGCCGGTCCCGCTACTCCGAGCAGGTGGCGGCTTCGTCGGTGGGGTGCAGCGTGGCGATGCCGTAGGTGCCGTTGCGCGTGCCGCACCAGATGCGCCAGTTGCCGCCCTCCACGTCCGGCGCCGAGTACACGCCGCCCTCCTTCTTCGCCCCGCCGCGCGCACAGCAGCGCGCGAACGCCCGGGTTCCGATGGCCGCGATGGAGACCGCGTCCTGCGACGTCGCGAAGCTGCCCGTGCGCTTCACGCCGCAGGACCACGGGGACAGGCCGTTGAAGCGGATGAGGTACTGCTCACCGCGCACTGCTTCTTCGCCCCTGGCCGGGCCCTGGTAGCAGACCTTTCCTTCCGCCTCGAGCTGCGCGTAACGGGGCAGGAAGTGGAGGCCGCCAATCGGGCCGCGCTGCCAGTCGTCCCCGCAGAAGACGTGCGTGAACGCGTTGCGCGGGCCGGTGCTCACCCACAGGCTCGTGAGCCATTCGATGTTCGCCTGCCGCGAGCCCGGACGGCCCGCCGCGGACAGCGCGCGCTGCACCCGCGCGTCGTCGTAGTGCTTCGCGAAGAAGCGCTGCACGTCTCCGGCGCTCACGCTCGCATCGGGACGCGCGGGGCACAGGTCCAGCACCTCACGGTCCATCGCGGACAGCGCAGGGGCCTTGGCGAAGAGGGGCGGTTGATCACACGTGCTCGCGCACGCCGCCGCGTCGCCCGGAGCCGCCGCGCGACCCGCGGGTGCGCGCACCGCCACCGTGACTTCTTCCCCGTCGTCCGGCTCCGCCGCGGGAGCACCCGCACCGGCTCCGCTCCCGATGGGCCTCGCCTCCGCGAGGGACACTCCACCGCCTCGCGATGCCTGCTGCTGGCGCGTGTTCTCATGGTCCGCGCGCACGAGCGCGTCCGTGCCCGGTGCCTTCTGGACGGCATCCGTGGGCGTGCCATCGCAGAGCACCCAGCCCTCCGCCTTGGGACCCTGGAGCTTGCACCACGCGCGGTCGGGGCCGCCCTTCTTCATGAGCGGATAGGACACGCCCGGCTGCACGGAGAAGACGACCTTGGAGGACTCGGGCTGGTCCACCGCGTCCACGGCTTCTTCAGTGACGAAGACGCCGCTCCCCGCGAAGGCGATGGGGGCGGTGGAGAGTGCCAGGAAGAAGCAGGCGAGCGACCCGGAGAGGCGCATGGTGGCCGGACTCTAACAGGGGTGCCCGAAGCCCGCTGTTCCCCGGTTGCGCGCGGCGCCGCACCGCGAAATAAACGCGCCCGATATGAAACCGATGAATTTCCGAGGCCGCTGGGTGCTCATTACCGGCGCGTCGTCTGGCCTGGGGCTGGAGATGGCCCGCCTCCTCGCGAAGGAGCACGGCGCCCACATCATCGCCGTCGCCCGCCGCGAGGACCGGCTCACCGCGCTCAAGGCGGAGCTGGAGTCCGCGCACGGCGTGCAGGTGCTGCCCCTGTCCGCGGACCTTACGAAGCCCGGGGACGCCGCGCGCGTCTTCGAGACCGCCACGGCGGGCCGCACCGTCGACGGCGTCATCCTCAACGCGGGCGTCACCTACTTCGGCCACGCGCTGGAGCAGCAGCCCGAGTCCTTCGACGCGATGCTCGCCACCAACATCACCAGCGTGGTGCGCATGTCCCAGCTCTTCGGGGCGCACTTCGCGAAGCAGAGCGGGGGCGGGGCGCTGATGCTCGTCGCCAGCACGGCGGGCTTCGCGCCGCTGCCGTACCAGACGGCCTATGCGGCCACGAAGTCGTTCGTCATCAGCTACGGACGGGGACTGGCCTACGAGCTGCGCAAGGCGGGCGTGTCCGTCACCGTCTTCGCGCCCGGCGGCATCGCCACGGAGATGCTGTCGGTGTCCGGCCTGGACCGGAAGTTCAAGGCGGGCGACGTGGGCATCATGTCCGCGGAGGCCTGCGCGCGCACCGCCGTGGAGGCGTTCGTGCACCGCCGCGAGCTCTCCGTGCCCGGCGTCCTCAACCGCTTCCTCGCGACGATGATGAAGCTGCTGCCCCACGGCTTCATGATGGGGCGCTCGGCCGCGCTGTACGAAGGCGCTTTGCCGAAGGAGCCGCCCGCGCCTTGAAACAGGCCCGGGCGGCACCCGTCGCGGCGACTCAGGACAGCTTCACGCGCGTGACCTTCAGCTTGCCCACCTGCACGGTGTACTCGCCGGCCCCCAGCTCCGCCTTGGGGTCGGTGACCTTCTCACCGTTCACCTTCACGCCGCCCTGGCCCATCATCTTGCGAGCCTCGGTGGCGGAGGCGACGAACTTCGTCTCCGGCAGCAGCTTCGTGACGAACATCTTCTCCGCGCCCGCGAGCGACACCTCCACGAGCGGCAGGTCTTCCGTGGACAGCTCCTTCTTGGCGAAGCGCTTCTCGAAGTCCTCCGCCGCCTTGCGGCCGGCCTCTTCACCCTGGAAGCGCGCGGCCATCTCCTGCGCGAAGGCGACCTTCGCGGCCTTGGGGTGCGCCGCGCCGGACTTCGTCTGCTCCTCCAGCTCCAGCACCTGCTTGAGCGGCATGGCGGAGAGGAGCTTGTAGTACCGCCACATCAGGTCGTCCGTGATGCTCATCAACTTGCCGAAGATGCTGTCCGCCGGCTCGTCGATGCCCACGTAGTTGTCCAGGCTCTTGGACATCTTGGAGCCGGTGATGACGCCGTCCACCAGCTTCGCGTCCAGGCCCTCCAGGATGGGGCCGGTCATGATGACCTGCGGCTCCAGGCCCTCTTCCTTCATCAGCTGCCGGCCGACGAGCAGGTTGAAGAGCTGATCCGTCGCGCCCAGCTCCACGTCCGCCTTCAGCGCCACGGAGTCGTAGCCCTGCAGGAGCGGGTAGAGGAACTCGTGGATGGCGATGGAGGTGTTCTCCCGGTAGCGCTTCTTGAAGTCGTCGCGCTCCAGCATGCGCTGCACGGAGTAGCGCGCCGCCAGGCGGATCATCCCCTCGGTGCCCAGCGCGTCGAGCCACTCCGAGTTGAACTTCACCACCGTCTTGTCCGGGTCCAGGACCTTGAAGACCTGCTGCTTGTACGTCTCCGAGTTGACCTTCACCTGCTCGCGGGTGAGCGGAGGCCGGGCCGCGTTCTTGCCGGACGGGTCCCCGATGAGGGCGGTGAAGTCACCGATGAGGAACACCACCGTGTGGCCGAACTCCTGGAAGCGCCGCATGCGCGTGAGCAGCAGCGTGTGGCCCAGGTGCAGGTCGGGACGGCTGGGGTCGAAGCCCGCCTTGATGACGAGCGGTTTGCCCTTGTCATAGGAGCGCTGGAGCTTCTTCTTCAGGTCCTCCGGCACGTGCAAATCCACGGTGCCGCGAGTGACTTCTTCGAACTGCTCTTCGGGGGTCGCCTTGCGCAGTGCGTCCGGGTTCATGGCGCCGCGGACACTAGCCCAAAAAAGACGACGGGCAGGGCGGGACTTCCAAGTCCGCCCCACCCGTGGATGTCCGCCCGCCTGGCCCGCGGCTCAGGTCCGGCTCAGGTGTCCAGGAAGTCGAAGCTGCGGCACAGGCCGCGCATCGTCTGGCTCTCCGTGACGATCTGGTCCATGTCCACGTCGTCAATCGTCGTGGGCAGCACCTGGACGATCTGGTCGTTGAAGGCCAGACCCACCCGGCGGCTGCGCGAACTGGCCGCCTTGAGGGTGGCGTCGTAGTAGCCACCTCCGCGCCCCAGCCGCTTGCCGTCCGGGCTGAAGCCCAGACCGGGCACCACGAACAGGTCGATCTGATCCACCGCGATCAGGTCCGAGGAGTTCGTGGGCTCCCGGACGCCCAGGCGTCCTGGCTCCAACTCGCTCTCCGACTTGATGGCCCGGAAGGCCAGGATTCGCCCGTGCACGTGGGACAGCGGGTAGCAGACGATCTTCTCGTCCTGCAACGCCGCGATGAGGATGTCCCGGGTAGGCACCTCGCCCCGGATGGGGGCGTAGAGCGCTACCGTCCGCGCATTCTGATAGTAGGGCGATGCCAGGAATCGAGACTGGACCTTGAGGCCACGCTCGTCGATGAGGTCATTGGTCATCGCCTTGCGGCGAGCCGTCAGTTCCTCACGAAGCGTTACCTTCTTCTCCGCCGCCGCCGCCACCGTATCCGCCGCCGTCTCGCTCACCGCCGCCGCTCCAAAGAAAGAGTCCCCCGCCGAGCCGTGTGTCCAGCGTCCATTGAACCCTTAGAAGCCAGGTGGGGACCGAAATCATGTCACCGCAGGCTTCCCTCATCCCCGGTGAAGGGGGAGGGCTTGCACATGGCGACCGAAACGGACCCCGGAATGGACGTATCGGTTCGAATTTCTGCTGGGCATCACGCACCCCGCAGGGAACAGACCTTTACTGCTCAAATCGCGCTACAAGTCCTTAGAATCACTGGGAAAATCCCAGGGCGTTCTGGGAAAATGATAAGGATGGAGAAGCGTGCGGTCAAGCCGTCCTCGCGCGTTTACAAGCCGCCCCGTGGACTTCTATGATGCCCGGGTCCCCGACATGTCGCTCCCGACCCCAACATTGGCTCTCGCGGCGGTAGCCTGCCTCACCTCCGGATTCGCCTGGGCGGGTCCGCAGATGAACAGTACCTACCAGGCAGATGCCTTCGGCCCCATCGAGTTGCGCTCGGACGGGGAGCACCTCGTCGGCACGGCGCCGGCCGGGGGGCCCTGCCAACGCCAGGTCGCCGAGCAGATTCTGACGGGCGACTTCCAAGGCAACGTCTTCCTGGGCGAGCTCACGCTCTGTCAGACGGGGGACACCTGCACCCCGTCCCGCAGCTTCCCGGTGATGCTCGTCTACAACGTGGAGGAGCGGGCGCTGGGCGGCGTGGTGAAGCTGGAGGACAGCTGCGAGTCCCCGGCGCTGCCCAAGAGCCGGATGCTGGTGTTCCGGGCGACGGAGCAGGGGGCCTCGCTGACGCCGACTCCGGCAACGGCGCAGGCACCCGAGCAGCGCCAGGCGCAGGCTCCCGTGCCGCCCCCGCCGTCCGGTGGGGCCGCGCAGGTGGCGGCGCAGCGCCGGTTGGAGCCGCTGGACGTGGCGGCCACCTTGAAGCTGGGCCAGTCGCTGCTGGCGCAGAGCCCCATCGCGGCGTCGCAACAGTTCCAGTTGGTGTTGGCCCAGGAGAAGGAGAAGAACAACGCCTGGGCGCTGACGGGCATGGGCGTGTCGCACTACCTGCGCAAGCAGCAGCCGGAGGCGCTCAGGTACCTGGAGCAGGCGCGCAACGTGGGCAGCGGCGCGGCCAAGGCGGAGGCCTTCTTCTGGACCGCGTGCGTGAAGCGGGCGGCGGAGGAGTCCGGGTTCGCCCAGGTCGCGCTGCGCCGCGCGCTGGCGGAGGGCTGGTCCGCGCCGGAGGGCAACGCGCTGGTGGAGCGCGAGCTCCAGCTGTTCGCCAATGAAGGCGCGGTGTACGAGGCGCAGGTGAAGCAGGCCCGCAGTCGCAAGCGGGTCCAGGGCCGAGAGCCGCAAGGAGCTGGCAGCGCCAGCCCGTGAACGCGCCGACTCCCGTGTCGAAGCCCATCCGCGTCTTCGGCAACTACGAAATCCAGTCGCTGCTGGGCAAGGGCGGCATGGCCGAGGTGTACCGCGCGCGCGTGCGCTCTGGTCCCTATGAAGGCTGGACGGTCGCGCTCAAGCGGCTGTTGCCCGCGCTCACCCGCGACCCGGCGTCGGTGGACCTCTTCCGCCGCGAGGCGCAGCTGTCGCGCCAGCTGGACCATCCGAACATCGTGAAGGTGCTGGACGCCGGGATGCTGGACGACGTGTCCTTCCTGGTGATGGACCTGGTGGACGGGCGCGACCTGGGCCACATCCTGCGCCGGTGCAAGGCGCGCGGGATTCCGCTCCCCGTCGACTTCGCGGTGTACCTGGCGAAGGTGCTGATGGAGGCGCTCGCGTACGCGCATACCGCCACGGGCCCGGACGGCAAGCCGCTGGGCATCGTCCACTGCGACGTGTCCCCGTCCAACCTGTTCATCTCCCGCGTGGGGGAGATCAAGCTGGGCGACTTCGGCGTGTCGCGCGTGCTGGTGGACGGCAAGCTCCAGGGCGGCGAGGTGCTGGGCAAGCCGTACTACCTGTCCCCGGAGTCGCTGCAGGGCGCCGTCACGCCGGAGGCGGACCTGTGGGCCGCGAGCGTGGTGCTCTACGAGCTGCTCACGCTGGGCCGGCCCTTCGTGGGTTCGACGCCGGAAGAGGTCTTCGCGGGCATCCTGTCGCGCAAGTACCGGCCCCTGCGGGCAGTGCGTCCGGACATCCCGCAGGCGCTGGATGACGTGCTGGCGCGCGCGTTCGCGGAGAACCCCGAGGACCGCTTCTCGTCCGCGGAGGAGTACGCGAAGGCGCTGTCGCCGCACTTCGACGAGAACGTGGGGACGCCGCTGGCCATCGCGGCGGTGGTGCGCGGCCTGTTCGGCACCACGGACGAGATGCCCGCGTACCGGGGCTCGCCGTCCAACGGCCCCTCCGAAGACAACGGGTAGCCGGGCGGGCAGGGCCCTGTCGCGTGGGCTCCCAGCCGATGGAGCCCGCTGCGGTGCCTGCTCCGGATGATGACCTTTCCTCCCGCGAACATGCACCGGGAGGAATCCATGGCGACCGAGCGAAAGCAGCAGCAGCCCGAGCAGAACGAGCCCACCCGGGAGACAAGGCGGGGCGACGAGCGGCTTCCGCCCAAGCCCGACGAGGCCAAGGAGGGCATTCCCGGGTACGGCCAGCCGGATCCGGAGGTCCGCGAGAAGAACCTGCCGGACCAGAAGTGGTGAGCCGCCCCGAGGATTGATCGCGTGGCTGTCAGTGCTCGCGACCCTGTGCGGTGTGGGCCTCAGCCTTCGAGGGCGCGCACCCGGGGCACATGCGTGCACAGCGCGTCCACGACGCGAGAGACCTCCGCGCTGGTGGTGCCAGTGCCCAGGCTGAAGCGCAGGCTGCCGCGCGCCTCGGTAGGGGAGAGGCCCATGGCGCGCAGCACGTGGGACGGGGACAGCGTGCCGGACGCGCAGGCCGCTCCCGACGAGACGCGGATGTCCTCCAGGTCCAGCGCCATCAGCAGCGCTTCCCCCTCCACGCCGTCGAAGCGCAGGTTGCTGGTGTTGGGCACCCGGGGCGCGCCAGCGCCGTTCACCGACACCCCGGGCAGCCGCTGGAGCACCTGCTGTTCGAAGGTGTCGCGCAGTGCCGCTACCTTCGCGGCGGTGTTGGCCTGCTCCGCGGCGGCCAGCTCCAGGGCCAGGGCCAGGGCCTCTGCGTAGGGCACGTTCTGCGTGCCTCCGCGTCGGCCTCCCTCCTGGTGCCCGGGCGTCAGCGCCCGCACGTCCACGCCCTTGCGCACCACGAGCACGCCCACGCCCTGGGGGCCACCGAACTTGTGCGCGGAGAGGGAGAGCAGGTCCGCGTCCACTTCGCGCAAGGTGAGCGGCACCTTGCCCGCGGCCTGCACGGCGTCCGTGTGGAAGAGGATGCCGCGCTGACGGCACGCGCGCGCGGTCTCCGCCACCGGCTGCAGCACGCCCGTCTCGTTGTTGGCCCACATCAGCGAACACAGCGCGGTGTCCGGCGTGAGCGCCTCCAGCACGGACTCCAGCGGCACACGGCCGTTGGAGTCAGGGGACAGCCGCACCACCTGGGCGCCGTCCTTCTCCAACTGCGTGAGCGCCCCCAGCGCGGACGGGTGCTCCACCGTGGTGGACACCACGCGGCGGCGGTCCTTCGCCGGGCGGGCCGCGTAGGCGCCCATGAGCGCGAGCGCATCCGCCTCACTGCCCGACGCGGTGAAGGTGATCTCCTTCGGCTCGCAGCCCAGGACGCGCGCCACCTTCGCTCGCGCCGCGTCCAACCGGGCCCGGGCCTCGCGACCACCTCCGTGCACGCTGGACGCGTTGCCGAAGCCGCCTTCCGTGAAGGCCCGTGCGAGCAGCGCGCCCACCTCCGCGCGCACCGGCGCGGCGGCGTTGTGGTCCCAGTAGATCACGTGTCCTGCGCGGACAGCAGCGACACCGGCCGCTCCTCGGAGACACCAAAGGCTTCGAGGAAGCGCGACACCACCTCGCGCTTGAGCGCCTTGCGCTTGGCCGCGCTGCCGGACAGGGGCAGCCGCGCGCCCGCCATGCTGCCGTGGCCGCCGGACGAACCGCCCAGGTCCTCGCACAGCTCGCGGATGAGGCGGCCCGCGTTCATGCGCCGGTCCTTCACGCGCAGGCTCAGGAAGAGCTGGTTGCGGAACGTTCCGTACGCAAGGGACCACTTCATCCCTTCCAGGTACATCATCCGCTCGGCGACCTCCGCCACCAGGTCCGGAGAGTAGACCTCCTCCAGGTCGGTGATGATGGCGGTGCCGTAGACCTTCGCCTTCTCGATGGACGTGTGGAACAGCTGGAAGAAGCGCGCCGGCAACTCCGGGTGCTCAATCTGTCCCAAGAGCTGCTTGTCGCAGCGGGGGAACAGCCACAGGTAGCTGTCCACGTCCGTCTGGGTCGTCTCTCGGCCCAGGTCCCGCGTGTCCGCCTTGATGCCGTAGAAGAGCGCGGTGGCGATCTCCACGGACGGCTCCAGCCGAGCGGCCCGCAGGTACTCCACCAGCATGGTGGAGGTGGCGCCGAAGTCGCCGCCCACGTCCGCGAAGGGAGCCAGCAGGCTCTCCTCTCGCAGCGGATGGTGGTCCACCACCAGGTCCGCGCGGTAGCGCGCTGGCAGGGAGTGGTTGCGCACCGGCGGCTGCGTGTCCACCAGGCCGAAGAGGTCGTACTGGCTGAAGTCGATCTGCGACACGTGCGACACCGGCAGCCGGAGCACGCGCACGAAGGCGACATTCTCCGCACGGCCAATGATGCCGCCGTAGCCCACGTGGGACTCGATGCCGGCCTTGCGCTCCAGCAGATGGGCGAGCGACACCGCCGCCGCCATGGAGTCGGGGTCCGGGTTGTCGTGCGTGAGGATGAGCGCCCGGCGGTGACCCTTGGCCACCTGGAGCAGGCGGGCCAGCTTGTCGGCGGCAGGCAACTTCGCCAACCGCGCTGGCGGAGGCTCCGTGAGCTCGCTCCCGGCGGGAAGCTGGGCGCGGCGGCTTTGGAGGGACGGGGTGACAGGCATGGGGACTCTTCTTTTACTTCCTCCGCCACGGGGATTCGAGAAGTCGGATGTTCTCTCCGTGACGTTCAGGGGTGTGTCCAACACCCCAATGGTGTCGACGTGCCGCGCGTTCTTCACGCCGCGGCGGAGGACGGGCGGGACGCCTGCTCCCTCGCCAGTCCTCCGGGGGCACGCCGCCCCGCGAGCGCTACTCCACCGTCTTGTACTTGCGGCCGAGGTCGCGGAAGTACTTCACGCCGTTGTCCAGCGAGTTCTCCATCGCGTCCATCAGCACCGTGCGGAACGTGGCCACGGGCGCGCGGAAGGACTCGTAGTAGCGCTGCCGGTCGATGGAGTGGATGACCGCGGGCATGTAGCCGTTGCGCAGCAGGATGAGGTTGCTGCACATGCGCCCCACCTTCCCGCTGTGCTCGGTGAAGGGGAAGATCTGCAGGAACTCGTGCTGCACCACCGCCGCCTGTTTGATGGGGTGGAACTCGCGGAACTCCGCGCTGGCGGTGTGGTCCACGAGCTTCTCCAGCCGCGCCTGGATCTTCGCGGGCTGGGTGATGTCGTGGAAGTAGGTGCGGTGCAGGGGCATGTCCTTGCGCAGCCCCGCGCGGTCGCGCTCCTTGGCCAGCTCCTTCTCCGTGCGCTCGCGGCGCTCCATGCGCGCACGCTCGGCCAGCGCTTCCGGCGTGTTGCCCAGGAAGAGGTCGTGCATCCGCTTGATGGTGGTGAGCGTGAGCGCGGACTGCTTCTTCGCGCCCACGGCCTCCTCGCGGATGAAGTCCGCCACCGCCTTGTGGTTGCGGATCTCCAGCACCACCGGGATCATGGAGGCTTCCGCCGCCGTGCGCTCCGGGAAGAGCGCGGCCATCAGCTCCTGGTGCGTGTACACGACGCCTTCGAGCGCGGCGTCGTGGTAGATCCACGACATCTCGAAGCGGTCGAGGTACTCACGCGCCGGCGGCTTGCCCTTGTAGATCTCAAGGTACTCGCGCAGCTGCTCGTTCTTCTCGTCGATGTCCTGGTAGCGTTCCTTCACGGACTGCGGCTCCTTCTCGCTCCGGCCCGCCCCGGGCGCTGATTCTCAGAGGCTGCGCCGGGAGGTACAACGGCACGCGGAGTCTAGAAATTCCGCGCGGTTGGAACAAATAAAACCTGACTAGAGATTCACCAGGAACACTTCGCACGCCTGATCCAGCAGGTCTTTTGAAAGGGCTGGCGGGATTTGCCGGTATCGGGCCGCGTCCCGGATGAGCGACACGAGGTCGCGGGGGTGGCAGGAGCGCATCTCCATGCTGCGCGGCTTGTAATAGTGCTCCACCAGGTAGGTGATGGCCTGGTCCACGTAGGGGATGCCTGCCGCTTCGCACACCCGGCGGAAGATCTCCCGGTAGGACTCTTCATCCGGGTTGCCTACTTCAATCTTGTACTTGATGCGCCGCAGGAAGGCCTCGTCCACCAGCTCCTTGGGGTCCAGGTTGGTGGAGAAGACGAGCAGCTGATCGAAGGGAATCTCGAACTTCTTGCCGGTGTGCAGGGTGAGGAAGTCCACCCGCTTCTCCAGGGGGACAATCCAGCGGTTGAGCAGGTCCGTGGGGTGGACCTTCTGGCGGCCGAAGTCGTCGATGAGGAGCATGCCGCCATTGGCCTTCACCTGGAACGGCGCCTCGTAGAAGCGGGTGCTCTCCGAGTAGATGAGGTCCAGCGTCTCCAGCGTCAGCTCGCCGCCCACCACCACGGCGGGGCGCCGGCAGAGCGACCAGCGCTTGTCCATTTCGAACGTCTGCCGGCGGCCGCTGGCGTCACGGCCCGCCTCCAGCGACACGGGCGTGTGGATGATGCGGTCGAAGACCTTGATGATCTGGTTGTCGATTTCGAGGCAGTGCGGGACGAACACCTCGCCGCCGAACATGTGGGAAATCGCCTCCGCCAGGCTCGTCTTGCCGTTGCCGGGCGGGCCGTAGAGGAAGAGCGAGCGGCCGGAGTTCACGGCCGGGCCCAGCTTGTCCATCAGCTCCGCGGAGACGGTGAGGTGGCCCAGGGCGGCCATGAGGTCCTCCTGGCCTACTACGGGCGTCTCCTCCGTCTGGCTGCTGATGAGGGCGTTGTACTGCTCGATGGGGACGGGGGCGGGGCCCACGTAGGTGGAGCGGGTGAGGGCGTCACGCGCGTACTCGCGGCCCTTCTCCGTGAGGGCGAACTCCACGGACGCGCGGCCAAAGCCCTTGCCGCCACGGAGGTCCACCAGCTTCTCCGCGGCGAGGAAGTCCACCACGTGCTCCACCACGCCGGACCAGGGCAGGCACATGCTTTCGGCGATGGCCATGCCCGTGCCGGTACCGGCGTAGTAGAGGAACTTGAGGCCCAGGTCCGCGAGCAGACCCATCCTCAGGCCCGTGTCCTCCAGCGACTTCGGCTCACTGGGAGCGATGTCGAGGACGGACGGGTTCTCCAGCTTGAAGGGATTGTCTTCGTACGCGTAGCCGGCGGGAGGCATCGGGTACGGGTTCTACCCGATTCCCCCGGCCGCCGGGACTTCACGTCCGCCGACTGTCCGTCAAACGTAGGTCAGCCAGTCCGCATAGCGGGCTTCCTGGCCCCGTACGACGCGGAAGTACATGTCCTGGACGAACTTGCTGATGGGGCCGGGCTTCCCGTCGCCAATCTGCCGGTTGTCCACCTCGCGCACGGGGGTGATCTCCGCGGCGGTGCCGGTGAAGAAGACCTCGTTGGCGATGTAGAGGGCGTCACGGGTGACGGTGACCTCTTCAATGGAGGTGTGGCCGGCGTCGCGCAGCAGCTTGAGCACCGTGTCGCGGGTGATGCCGTCCAGGACGGGGGAGGAGAGGGGCGGCGTCTTGATGACGCCCTTCTTGTTCACGAGGAAGATGTTCTCCCCGGAGGCCTCCGCGACGAAGCCGCTGATGTCCAGGAGGATGGCCTCGTCGTAGCCGGCGAGCACCGCCTCGCGCTTGGCGAGGATGGAGTTCACGTACTGGCCGGTGATCTTGCCGCGCACCATGTTCACGTTCACGTGGTTGCGCGTGAAGGAGCTGACCTTGGCGCGGATGCCCTCCTTCATGCCCTTGTCGCCCAGGTACGAGCCCCAGTCCCAGGCGGTGATGCCCACGCGGGTGGGGTTCACCGCGCCCAGGCCCATGGCGCCGTCGCCCATGAAGGCCACCGGGCGCAGGTAGGCGCCGTTGGCGAACTGCTGCTTCTGCTTGCGCAGCAGGTCCACCGTGGCCTCGACCAGCTCGTCCTCGCTGTAGGGAATCGGCAGCATGATGATGTGCGCGGAGTCGAGCAGGCGGCGGATGTGCTCGCGCAGCCGGAAGACGGCGAGCCGGCCATCATGGGTCTTGTAGGCGCGGATGCCCTCGAAGACGCCCAGGCCGTAGTGGAGGGCGTGCGTCATCACGTGCACGTTGCCCTCGTCCCATTTGATCAGCTTCCCATCGAGCCAGATGTGTTCGGCGCGCAGCACGGTGGATGAGGTTGAGCTCATCGGGATGTTCCTCTCGGGCCAGGTGTGGGACAGCTGAGGGACTTGTACCCAGGCACACTGGGGACGCAAAGCGTGAAGTGCCAACGATCTGCACTCCGCGTGCGGCGCTCTGCGTCAGGCCTGCGCGATGGTGGGCAGGTTGGCGCGGGCCTTCTCGATGTCGCCCTCGTATTTGAGGACGAGGTTGAGCGTGGCGGCGACGACGTCCGCGCTGAGTGCTTCCGCGTTGAGCAGCGTCAGGCTCTGCGCCCAGTCCAGGGTCTCGCTGATGGACGGGGCCTTCTTCAAATCCAACGCGCGGATGGCGGCGACGGCTTCCACCACCTGCTCGGCCAGCACCTGGGGAACCTCCGGCAGGCGCGAGCGGACGATGCGCAGCTCGCGCTCGCGGTCCGGGAAGTCGATGTGCAGGTGCAGGCAGCGGCGCTTGAGCGCGTCCGACAGCTCACGGGCGTTGTTGCTGGTGAGGATGACGCGCGGGACATGCTTCGCGCGGATGGTGCCCAGCTCCGGCACCGTGACAGCGTTGTCAGAGAGGACCTCCAGCAGGAAGGCCTCGAACTCCGGATCCGCCTTGTCGATTTCGTCCACCAGCAGCAGGGCCGGCGTGTCCGACAGCTGGGCCTGGAGGATGGGGCGGGGGAGGAGGAATCGCTCGGAGAAGAACACCGCGTCCCCGGACGCCAGCCGGTCCGCGGCCTCCGCCAGCGTGGACGTGCCCTGGGTCAGCTCGCCAATCTTGTCCTTGAGCAGCTGGGTGTAGAGCAGCTGCTTGGCGTACTCCCACTCGTAGAGGGCCTTGGCCTCGTCCAGGCCCTCGTAGCACTGGAGGCGGAGGAAGGTCCGGTCCAGCGCCTGGGCCAGGGCCTTGGCCAGCTCCGTCTTGCCCACGCCGGCCGGGCCCTCCACCAGGATGGGCTTGCCCATCCGGTCCGCCAGGAACACCGCCGTGGCGATTTCAGGGGACGACAGGTAGCCCACCGCCTCCAGGCAACGCGCCGCGTCCTCCACGCTGGTGAACGAGCGAATCTCCGGAGTCAGTTGGGGGGGGCTCACACCCGTCAACTTAACCGACGGTTCCGTGGCCACTGCGGCAAAAATGCCAGGGTTGTGGGGGCGCCGTCCGCACTCTTGAGGACCTTGGGAGCTGTAACCCTGCGGAATCAGGGTGCGTAATTATTTTCGCACCGCGGGCATGCACCGTGCATCTATGCGGGCGTATCTCAGGACGACGAGGTCGCGGGTCATGTGGGCGTGGCTGAAGCTGGCGATGGCGGTGCTGGTGGTGGTGATGCCGGGGGGCTTCCCCCTCGTGCTTGCGTACATCGCGACGCGGACGCTGCTGGAGCGGTGGCGGCAGGCGCAGGCGCTGGCGCTGGAAGAGGGCCGTCCGGTGTCGGTGGTGCGGGACGTGGTGGGCGCGCTGCACTTCCGGGACCTCATCCGTGAGGCGAAGGCGGCCACGGCGCTGTAGCCGTCGCGGGACAGTCTTGAGATGGACGAAGGGCCCGGCACTCCAGGGAGTGCGCGGGCCCTTGTCGTTTCCGGCGGTCGGCCCTCCCGGGTGAGGGGAGGGCCGGGGGGCGGGCTACTTGTCGAGCTCGTCGACGAGCGCCGTCCAGTCGTCCTCACCGGCTTCGGGGGCGGTGGGCAGCTGCATCACCATGGTGCGCTCCGGGGCCTCCTCGTCCACGGGGACGGGGGTGGGCGCGGCAGCAGCCTTCTTCGCGGCGGGCTTGGCGGCGGCCTTGGCCGGGGGCTTGGCGGCGGCCGGGATGACCGGGTTCGCCTGGACGGTGGCGGCCAGGTGCTCTTCCTCGGTGGCCTTGGCGCTGGCCTTCGCGGCGGGCGCGGCAGCGGCGGCCGGAGCCTTGGTCTTGTAGCGGGCCAGCTCCAGCTCGGCGACCTTGAGCGCCTTGCTCTTCTCCTGGACGGACGTCTGGAGGCGGGCGACTTCCTGCGCCTTGATGGCCTCGCGGCGCTCGAGCTCCGCCTTCTGCTTGGCGTTGAGGTCCTCCAGCTCCTTGGCCTGACGGGCCTCCAGGTCCTTGCGGTCCTTCTGCGCCGTGGCGAGCTTCGCGGCCGCCTCGTTGGCCTTGGTCTCCGCCGCGGCGACGCGGGCGTTGAGGTCCTTCTCCGCGCGGGCGCGGGTGCTCTGGGCGTTCTCCAGCGCCAGCTCCAGGTCCTGGGCCTTCTTGGTGCGGGTCTGCACCTGGGCCTGGGCGTCCTTGAGCTTCGCCTCCGTGTCGGCGGCGAACTTCTGGGCCTCCTGGGACAGCTGCGCGATGCGCTGCTCCGCCTTCGCGAGCTTCGCGGCCAGGTCGTCCGACTGCTTCTTCGCCTCGGCGGCGGAGGCCTGGGCCTGCTGGGCCTGCTGCTGCGCCTGCGCCTGGGCCTGCTGGAGCTGTCCGGCCAGTCCGTCGCGCTCGCTGGTGAGCTTCTTCTGCTGCTGCGCGCCCTGCTGCAGCTGCGAGTCGCGGTCCGCGATGGCCTTGCGCGCCCCGTCCAGCTCGCCGGAGACGTTGGCGACCTGCTGGTTGAGCGCGTCCGCCTGCTTCTTCGCCTCGGAGGCCTGCTGCTCCAGCTGACCTTCCAGCTGCTTCACATGCTCCGTGCGGGTGGAGACCTCGCGGTTGAGCACCTCCGCCTGACGCATCTTCTCCTGCGTCACGTGCGTGAGCTTGCGGAGCGTGTCCGACAGCTCCTTGCCCTTGGTGTCGACCTCGTTCTGGAGGAGCTCCTCACGGCGCTGCGACTCGTGGGTGAGCGTCTGGAGGCGGTCCTCCAGGTCGTGCCGCGCGTCCTCCGTCTGCGCGAGCTTGGAGGACAGCTGCGTGACTTCCGACACGCGCGTGCCCAGCTCGTGCTTGGTGACGATGAGCTGTTCGGCCAGGTCCTCGCCGTTGGCCTGGGCCTCGGTGAGCTGGCGCGTGAGCTCCGCCTGGGTGCTGGCGGCGGCCTGGCGGGACTGCGCGTGGGTCTGCTCCTCGCGGGCCAGCGCGTCCTGGGTGCTGGCGAGCTGGCCCTGCGTGTCGGCCAGCTGCTGCGACGTGGCGTTCAGCTCCGCGAACAGGTTGTCGCGCTCGCCGGTGAGGGCGTTGATGCGCGCGGTGGTCTCCTCCGCGAGCGCCGCGTGGGCGGTGCGCTCCGCGTCGTAGCTCCCCTGCGTCTCCGACAGGTCCGCGCGCAGCTGGCCAATCTGGCCGGTGAGGTCCTGCTCCAGCGAGTCCTTCGCCGCGTTGAGCGCCTGCAGGTCCGCGATGCGCGCGTCGCGCTCCTCGGTGGTGCGGGCGAGGAGGCCGTTGGTCTCCTGGAGGATGTCGCGAGTCTCGTTGAGCTCCGCGTCCAGCTCGTCGCGGTGCGAGGTGACCTTCGCCAGGTCCGCGCGCGTCGACTCCAGGGTCTCCTGGGTCTGCGTCAGCGTCTGGCTGGTGGCCTCCAGCTCACCGCGCGTCTCCGCGAGCGTGCCTTCCGTGCTGGAGAGCGTCGCCTGCGTGTCGGCGAGCGTGCCTTCCGTGCGCGCCAGCGTGTCCTGCGTCTGGGCGAGCGTCGCCTCGGTGGTGGCCAGCGTCTGGCTGGTGGCCTCCAACTCGCCCTGGGTGGACGCGAGCGTCCCTTCCGTCTGCGCGAGCTTTGCCTGCGTGTTCGTCAGCGTCTGGCTGGTGGCCTCCAGCTCGCCACGGGTCTCCGCGAGCGTGCCCTCCGTGCTGGAGAGCGTGGCCTGCGTGTCGGAGAGGGTCTGGCTGGTGGCGTCCAGCTCACCGCGCGTGGTGGAGAGCGTCTCCTCCGTCTGCGCGAGCCGGGACTGGGTGTCCGCCAGGGTCTGGCTGGTCGCCTCCAGTTCACCGCGCGTCTCCGCCAGCGTGCCTTCCGTGCTGGACAGCGTCGCCTGCGTGTCGGCGAGCGTGGCCTCCGTGCGCGCCAGCGTGCCCTGCGTGTCCGCGAGGGTTGCCTCGGTGGTGGCCAGCGTCTGGCTGGTGGCCTCCAGTTCGCCGCGCGTGGTGGAGAGCGTCTCCTCCGTCTGCGCCAGGCGCGTCTGCGTCTCGGAGAGCTGCTGGCTGGTGGCCTCCAGCTCGCCGCGCGTCTCGGAGAGGGTGGCCTCCGTGTTGGAGAGCGTGCCCTGCGTCTCGGAGAGCTGCTGGCTGGTGGCTTCCAGCTCGCCGCGCGTCTCCGCGAGGGTGGCTTCCGTGCTGGAGAGCGTGTTCTGCGTCTCGGTGAGCTGCTGGCTCGTGGCCTCCAGGTTGCCGGTCAGCTCGGAGATGCGCGCGTCGCGGTCGGAGACGTCGGTCTGCAGGCCCTCGATGGTGCCGTCGCGCTGGGCGACGGTGTCCTCGAGCGAGGCCACGCGCGCGGAGAGCTGTTCGCCCTGGCGCTGGGACGCGTCCAACTGCTCGGTGAGGGCTTGAATCTGGCCGTTGAGGTCCGCCTCCAGGGCGTCCTTCGCCGCGCGCAGGTCCTCCAGCTGGCTGGTGAGGTCCTGCTCCAGCGCATCCTTGGCCTGCTGCAGCGCCTGGATCTCCGCGGTCAGCTCGTTCTCGCGGTCCTCCAGGTGCGTCTTGACGGCCTCGACTTCGCCTTCCAGCTCACCGATGCGCTCGCGGTGCTGCTGGATGGTGGCGTTGAGCTCCGCCTCGCTGTTCTCGTTGCGGGCGATGGCCTCCTGCAGCTCGCGGTCGAGCGCGGAGATCTTCCCGTCCCGCTCCTCCACGCGCTGCGTGAGGTCCGCCTCCAGGGCGTCCTTGTCCAGCCGGAGCTGGTCTCGCTCGCCGGTGACACGCGCGATGTCGGACTCCAGGTCCGCCACCTGCTGCGTGAGGCGCTGCTCCAGGGCGGCGCGCTCGGCGTTGAGGCGCTCAATCTCCGCGTCCGAGCGGCTGGCGTGCTCCTCCGCAGTGGTGGACCGGGCCTCCAGGCCGCGCACGGTGGCGTCGCGCTCCTGCTCCGTCTGCGTCAGCCGCTCCTGGAGGGCCTGCAGCTCGCCGTCCAGTTCGGCATAGCGCTGGTCGCGCTCGCTGACGGTGCGGGACAGCTCGGACTCGAACTGGTCGCCGCGCTCGCGCAGCTGGAGGATGTCCGCCTCGTTGGCGCGGACGGTGTCCTGGAGCTTCTGCTCCTTGACCTCGAACTCCAGCGTGACGACGCCGAGGTGCTTCTCCAGCTTGTCGAACTCGTTGCGCCAGCTCTCCAGGTCCGCGCCGCGCCGGGACAGCTCCTCGTCGCGGAGGTTGACCTCCTTGCGCAGGACGTTGATGTCCTTTTCCTTGGAGGCGACGACCTCGATGAGGTCCTTCTCCGAGGAGAACTTCTGGAGGAGCAGGTCGTCGACGGTGGCGCCGTGCTCGCGCTCCTTCTGGACGATGGACTGCTGCGCGTCGTTGAAGCGCCGCAGCAGGTCGTCCACCTGCATCTTCAGGCCCTGCAGCTCCACGTCCTTCTCGTGGAGGCGGTCCTCCACGGAGAGCAGCTCGCGCTCGCGGACGCTCCAGATTTCCGACAGGCGCGCGAGCTGGGCTTCACGCGTCTTCAGCTCGTCCCGGAGGATCTGGACCTTGCCCTCGGGCGTGCCCATCAGCTCGCGGCGCGGGGGCGGGCGCTTGAGCTGACGCGACTCCGCCAGCAGCTCCGCCTTGCGGTCCGCGATGGACGAGAAGGCCCGGTCCATGAAGGCCTTGTCCTCGTCCGTCATGGCGCTGCGGCGCTCGCGCTTGGGCAGCTTGGGCGGAGCGCCCGTGCGCACGCCGGGCATGGGCGGCGGGGCTTCACGCGGGGCGCCGGAGAGCGCGGCGTCCAGATCCGCGTCCGAGTCGTCGGAGCCGGGCGGAACGATGCCCGCGCTCATGGAGGCCAGCTCGCCCATCTCGAACGGGATGACGAGGTAGCCGTCCGCGGCGGCCGGCGTCTCACGGTGCTTGTTCAGACCCTCCACGCCGGAGTCGGAGGAGAGCAGGAGGACCTTGAGATTCTGGCCCCACTTGCCCTTCTTGATCTGCCCACAGAGGGCGAAGCCGGACTGGTCCGGCAGCTCCGCGCGCACGACGACGAGGTCCGGTCGGCGCTTCTCCAATTCCCGCTGCGCGTCTGACGCAGTGGTGGCCATGGCCGTGTTGTAGCCCGCGCTCTTGAGCACGGAGGCCATGCTGAGTGCGAAGTCGTTCTGGCTTTCGACGATGAGGACGCGACGCTCCATGAAGCCCTTCACCCAGCAAAAAGTGCAGTGAAAACCGCCACATCCTATCGGGCGGGCACAAGGCTTGGGAAGTTTCCGAGCAGTGCTCGGTCGGCTGCCTCACGAGTTCTTGCCGCGAACCGCCCCCTGGCCGACAGGGGGGACCGACTCGGGGGGCACGCCTGCTTCCGGATCCCGCCCGGGGAAGTTGGTGGGCGGGGTGGGCCGGGTGAAGCGAGCGCCCTCCGGAGGGCAGTACCCGTGCGCGAGCTGAGCGAACCACGGGTTGAGGGTGGAGTCGGGCGGCGCGGGCGGAGGCCCTGGGTCCTCTGCGTCCGCGGCCTCCACGTCGAGCGAGTCCGCGTCGTGGACCTCGTCGTCGTTGATCTCCTCCGCCTCGGCCAGCGCCGCGCTGGCGTTGGAGGGCGTGTGCCCGGCGTCGTCGTCCAGGGACAGGGCCTCGTCGGCGGCGATCTCCTCCGGCTCATCGTCCGGTGACGCGGCCGTGGCGGGCTTCAGCACGGGCGGCGTGGGGATCAGCCGGGGCGGCGGTCCCTGGCGAGGAACGGGAGGCGGCGCGGTGGCGCGGGGCGGCAGCTGCGGCGGGCGGTCCGCGTCGGAGACGGAGCCTCCGCGGATGGGCGGCTTGTCTGACTCCGCGAGCACCGGGGGGCGGGAGGCGGGCCGGCCTGGATCCGCGGCGAGGCCGCCACGGATGGGCGGTTTGTCCGCGTCGGCCATGGGTGAGGGACTTGGGAAGAGACGCGGGGGTTCAGAGGGAGCGGAGTCCTGCGGCCGCTGCGCACGGCCGGCGTTCGTGCTCCGCGCTCCGGTCAGCAACGAGCGCATGGGCACGATGGGCGTGGGCGCGGGGACCTCTTCCTCCTCACGCATCACTCCGGCCCGGCGCACGACGGGCGTGGGCGCGCGCTCCTCGTCCTCCGTGAGGGAGGTGGGGCGGCGCACGATGGGCGTGGCCGCCGGCGGCTCGTCTTCCGGCAGGGGCCGACGCACGACAGGCGTGGGCGCGGGGGCCTCTTCCTCGGAGGCCGGCCTGCGCACGATGGGCGTGGGGGCGCGTTCTTCCTCCTCGGAGGCCGGCCTGCGCACGATGGGCGTGGGCGCGGGGGCCTCTTCCTCGGAGGCTGGCCTGCGCACGATGGGCGTGGGGGCGCGTTCTTCTTCCTCGGAGGCTGGCCTGCGCACGACGGGCGTGGGGGCCGGCGTGCTCGTGTCGTCTTCTTCCACTTCCACCGGCCGGCGCACGACCGCCGTCGCTCCGGAGGAGCCATCCTCGGAGGCGCGGGCCTCCGCATCCGAATCCCCGGCGTCGTCCCCGCTGGCATCCTTCAAGCCGAGGGCCTTCACCAGGGGACTTGTCACCATCTCCGTGGGCGGAGCCGGCTCCGAGCCACGGCCTCCCAGCGGTTCCGGCTCCTCTTTCTTCGCGGTGTCGTCGGTCGTCTTGGGCGCGGCCGCGGGCTCCGGAGGCGGCGTGGCTTCCTTGCTCGCGGGGGCCGGAGCGGCCTTTGCGGACTCGCGCAGCGGCAGGCCCATGACCATGGGCACTTCGTCCGGCCGCATGTCCGGCTCGGTCTTGACGAGCCGGGTGTCCATCCCGTCGTCCAGGGCCATGCCCATCACCACGGGCGCGTCCTCCGCGCCATCCTTCGCGGGGGGCGGGGCGGCTTCGTCGGAAGCGGCCTGGGCCGCGGGCTTCGCGGGCTGCCTGGCCGCGACCGCGGGCTGGGACGCTTCCGGCATGCCCAGGCTCGCGAGCCGGTTCGTGGGCGTGCCCGTCATCGTGACGTCGGGCGGTTCGCTGGCGGCTTCGACCGGGACGTGGCCGCGCTTCTCCAGCAGCGAGTCGTAGAGGTCCAGCAGCTGGCCCCGGATGAGGCCCGCGTCCAGCACCTTCTCCGCGAAAGCGCGTCCGGCCTTGCCCAGCGCGACTCGGCGGGGCACGTCGCGCGCAAGGTCCAGGATGCGCTCGGAGAGGGCGCGGGCGTCGCCCGGAGGGAAGAAGACGGCCGCCTCCTTCGGAATCAGCTCGCGGGTGACGGGCAGGTCCGCGGCGATGACCGGCCGGCCGGCGGCCAGGTACTCAGAGACCTTGGCCAGCGGTCCGCCCTGGAGCCGGTTGCGCTCCGAGTCGTCCAGCGGCAGCACGCCCACGTCCGCCAGCGCCAGCACCTTGACCAGGTCGTCATGCACGACGGGCGGCTGGAAGTCGACCTTCTCCTTGATACCCAGGTCGTTGACCAGGTCCTCCAGGTGCGGCTTCCAGTCCGGATGGTGCGCGCCCACCAGCGTCAGGCGCACGTCCACCTGCTGGGCCGCGAGCGCCGTGGCGCGCAGGAGGGTGGGCAGGCCCTGCCAGCCCACGTGGCTGCCCAGGTACATCATCCGGAGGGGCGAACCGTCCGGGGCGCCGAGCACCTCCGGGTCGTACGGCTTCAGGTCCACCGGCGCGCGAATCGTCCGGAGCTGGTCCTCCGCCGCGCCCAGCCCCTGGATGAACGCGCGCGTCGTCTGCGATCCGGTGACGACGAGGTCCGCGTTCATCAGGCAGAACAGCTCCTGGCGGCGGATCTTCGACAGGAAGCGGCGGTCGCCGTCCGTCTGCGGATGGGTGTAGCGCAGCTCCTGTGAGGGGAACGTCTGCGCCTCATAGATGAGGCGGTAGCCGTAGTCCGCCTTCAGCTCGCACAACGCGTACCCGCCGAAGGGGTCCGTGAAGTGGGCGAGGGCGTAGTCCTCGCTTTCGAGCTGGCGGCGAACGGCCCGTTCAAAGGACTGGATGCGCGACGCCAGGTCCCCTGAGCCTACCGGGACGCGGAGCAGCCGGGCGCCCTGGTACTTCTCGATATGGGAGTGGTCGGGCGTCTTCGCCGACAGCACCACCACGGAGAAGCGATCAGGCAACGCCTTCAGATACTCGGTCAGTCGGCGTGAGGAGCCAGACGGGCCGGGGATGACGTCAAAGCTGCACAGGAGAAGTCTGGGCAGGTCGCTCAAGCGGTCGCAGGATACTTGGACAGGGGTGAGGTGTCATCGGTCGTGACGGAAGATGAAGGGGGTCGGCGGAACAACACATCCCGTGACGGATGCGTTGACCCCCTGTATGCCGCGTCATAACGAGGCGAGGTGTCCATGGATGAGCGGAAGGGCGTCACCGTGAGCTACCTGCGGCAGCTGGCCCGGAAATACCTCCGGGAGGGAGCTGGCGCGTCCCGCGGGCGGGAGCTGGTCACCTCGCTGGCCGAGCGCATTCCCGCCCTGGGGCGGCTCGCGCGCATGGCCGGCCTGGCGACGTCCCGGCGCGGCTCCGGTGACGTGGGCGGCGAGGAGCGGACGCTGGATTCCGGCCCTGCGGATTCCCGCTCCGCCAAGGGGCCGACCCCCGAGTCCATGCCCCTGCCTTCGCCCGAAAGTGCCGCCGCGCCGCAGGCACGAGAACTTTCCGAGGAGCCCATCACGGAGCCCAGCGGTGGCCCCAAGACGCGGCCCGCGCGCGTGGTGACGTTCCCCGCCCGCGAGAAGGCGCGCCGCGACCCGGAAGACGAGGACACGGTGTCCCTGTCGCCGGAAGCGCCCACGCCGCGCCCGTCGAGTTCTCCCAAGGCAGAACAGCCCGCCGCCGCGCCGCCCGCGCCCGCGAGCGAGCCGCCGCACGCCGCCGAGCCCCTGGTGGAGGGGTTCTTCGTGACGAAGATGGCGGGGGAGAAGGAGGCGCGCCGCCATCACCTTCTGGAGGAGCAGGCGCCGCGTCTTCCTCCGGCGGACGCGTCGCCCGAGCGGAACGAGCACCTGGCCATGCTGCCCCTGGACTACCAGGACGACGCGATGGTGCTGCTCGCGAGGGATCCGCACACGCTCTTCGTCTTCTGGGACTTCAGCGACGCGAGCCGGAGCCGGGCGCTGGACGACCTGCCGGCGCCGCGCGCGGTGATGAAGGTGTTCGACGGCGAGGGCGTGTCGCGCGAGGTGGACTTCGCGCTGGAGTCGCGCAGCTTCTATCTGCAGGGCATGACGCCCGGGCGAACGTACCGGGTGGAGGCGCACTTCGTCGGTTCGGATGGCCGGTCGCGCCGCATTGGACATTCGTCCAATCGGGCCACGCTGCCGCCCGCGGGGCCGTCGGCGGACACGTCCATCCGGTTCCTGCGCATGCCGCCTCCACCGGTGGTGGACCGGTCGCGCGAAGCCGTCCCCACCGCGGCGTCCGTGCGCGTCCCTCGGGTGGAGGAGCGCGAGTACGTCACCTGGCGCCGGGTGCAGCTGCCGGGGAGCGCCGGGTTGGCGGACGTGCCGGAGGTCCACCGTGAGCGCACCGAGACTTATGTCGATGCGCCGCGCGTCCCTGGGGCTTCGGATCAGCGCTACGCGGAAGAGGCGTATCTGGAGAGCGCGCCGCGTGCGCCGGGGGCGTCCGACCAGCAGTATGCGCGCGTGGGGGAGGCGACGCTCGGTGAGGGCGCGGTGCTGGCCCCGTCTCGCGCTCCCGGGGCGTCGGATCAGCGCTACCTGGACGTGGAGCGGGCTCCGGGTGCTTCGGACCAGCGCTACGGTGGAGACGTCGCGGGTCCTTCGTACCTGGAGGTGCCGCGCGCTCCGGGTGCTTCGGATCAGCGGTACGGTGGAGACGTGGTGGGCACTCCGTATCTGGAGGTGCCGCGCGCGACGGGCGCTTCGGATCAGCGCCACGGTCAGGTGCTGCTGCCGGGCGGCGTTTCGGAGTACCGCTATCTGGACGTGCCGCGTGCACCCGGCGCTTCGGACCAGCGGTACGTGGCGGGAGGGCAGGGGACCCAGGGCGTGCAGCGTGCGCCGGGGACTTCGGACCAGCAGTACCTCACCGTGCCTCGTGCCGCGGGCGCTTCGGATCAGCGGTATCTGACCGTGCCTCGCGCCGCGGGTGCGTCGGACCAGCAGTACTTGAGCGTGCCTCGTGCCGCAGGGGCTTCGGACCAGCAGTACCTCACCGTGTCGCGTGCGGCGGGCGCTTCGGATCAGCGCTACCTGTCCGTGGATCGCGCCACGGGCGCGTCGGATCAGCAATACCTCACCGTGCCTCGGGCGGTGGGCGCATCGGATCAGCGCTACCTGTCCGCGGATCGTGCGACGGGCGCATCGGATCAGCCTGGTGCGGCCGGGCGCTCGGATGCCTGGTCTCCGGAGTCCCCGACCTCACGGGGTGACCTGCTCGAAGCACGGGACCTCTCGTCGACATCGTCTCCAGTGGGCGCCGAGGGTTCGTTCCCGTCCGGCCCATCGACGCACGGCGCGGCCACCACGGATTCGTGGCGGCCCACGGAGCCGGAGCCTCCCAAGGACCCGTGGGCCTTGAGCGTGGCGCGCGGTCCTTCCGCGTCCGAACAGCGTGCCCTCGACAAGGCCCGCGAGGCCGCGCGACGGGCCGCAGTGGCCTCCGTTTCCGCGAGCCCCTCGCCCGCGAAGGCCGAGGCTCCGCGCACTGCGCCCGCGCAAGTCGAGGCTCCGGCCCCGAAGGTGGAGACCCCGGCGGCTTCGAGCGCCGTGGCTCCCAAGGCGGACGCCGCGAAGTCCCCGCCCGCGAAGGCGGCCCAGAAACCACCGGAGCCCAAGCCCTCGGGCTCCAAGTCCTCCAAGTCCCGGCCCTCGCGCCGTGGACGGAAGTGAACCCGCACGGCCTCTCCGACCGACCTATGAGCCTGGGCTCCCTCGCGCTGGTCCTTCACGCGCACCTGCCGTTCGTTCGCCACCCCGAGTACGAAGACTTCCTCGAGGAGGACTGGCTCTACGAAGCCATCTCCGAGACGTACCTGCCGCTCTTGCGCGTGTTCGACAGACTGGTCGAGGACCACGTCCCCTTCCGGGTGACGATGACGCTCTCGCCCACGCTCGTGTCGATGCTCAACGACGACCTGCTGCGGGAGCGCTACGCCCGGCGGCTGGATTCGCTCTGCGAGCTGGGCGCCCGCGAGGTTCACCGCACCCGGGACGACCCCACCTTCCACCCGCTGGCCGTCTTCCACCGCGACCACTTCGAATCGCTGCGGCTCGCGTACCACAACCACTACCGGCGCGACCTGGTGGCCGCGTTCCGCAGGCTCCAGGACTCCGGCCACCTGGACATCCTCACCTGCAACGCGACCCACGGCTTCCTGCCGCTCATGCAGCAGACGCCGGAAGCAGTTCGCGCGCAGGTGACGGTGGCGGCGAACCACTACCGCCAGAACTTCGGCCGAGACCCCGCCGGCATCTGGCTGGCCGAGTGCGGCTACTACCCGGGCCTGGAGCGCATCCTCTCCGCCGAGCGCATCCGCTACTTCTTCGCGGACACGCACGCGCTCACGGACGCCACGCCCCGCCCGCTGCACGGCCCGTACGCGCCCATCTTCACCGAGCCCGGCGTGGCCGCCTTCGCGCGCGACCCGGAGAGCAGCCAGCAGGTCTGGAGCACCGAGCACGGCTACCCCGGCGACCCCGTCTACCGCGAGTTCTACCGGGACATCGGCTGGGACCTGGACCTGGACTACGTCCGGCCCTTCATCCAGCCCACCGGCGACCGCAAGAACACCGGCTTCAAGTACTTCCGCATCACCGGCAAGACGAACGACAAGCAGCCCTACGACCCGGCCGCAGCTCGCGAGCGCGCCTGGGTCCACGCGGGCAACTTCCTCTTCAACCGCGAGCGCCAGTTCGAATACCTCGCGTCGCGCATGGGCGGCCGCAAGCCCGTGGTCGTCGCGCCCTATGACGCGGAGCTCTTCGGCCACTGGTGGTTCGAGGGTCCCCACTTCATCGACGCCCTCATCCGCCAGGCCGCGCGCAACCCCAGCCGCTTCCAACTCATCAGCCCGCTGGACGACCTGCGCGAGCACCCTGAGAACCAGGTGGCCACGCCGCCCCTGTCGTCCTGGGGCGCGGGCGGCTACGCGAACATGTGGCTGGATGGGACCAACGACTGGATCTACCGGCACCTGAACCACGCCGCGCGGCAGATGGTGGAGCTGGCCCGGGACTTCCCGGACGCGTCGTCCCTCATGCGCCGGGCGCTGAACCAGGCCGCTCGCGAGCTGCTGCTGGCGCAGGCCTCCGACTGGGCCTTCATCATGAAGACCGGCACCATGGTGGACTACGCCGTGCGCCGCACGAAGGAGCACCTGCAGCGCTTCCTGCGCCTGCACGACCAGGTGCGCGCCGGAACCATCGACGAGTCCTGGCTGTCCCACGTCGAAGGACGCAACAACCTGTTCCCCGAGCTGGATTACCGCGTCTACCGGCCCGGTTGAGCGGCTCGGGAACAGGCGGCCGGGTTGGGGGTTCACCTTCCGTCACCGGACACGGTCGTTCCGGTTGCGGGGCTTCGTTTCCGCTTTAGGTTGAGGAAATCCATGACCCACACGCTCCCTTCGTCCCGTCGCAAGCTCGTGGCCGCCGTGCTGGTGTTGGCGTCGCCCACGCTCGCCCTCGCGCAGGCTCCCGCACCCCAGCAGCCGGCCGCGCCCAAGACGCAGCAGGCGGCCTCCGGTCAGGCCGGCAACCTCCAGCCCGCCACGCGTGAGGCCCAGTCGCTGGCCTCGCTGGCGCCCCTGGTGGAGTCGGTGAAGTCCGCCGTGGTGAACGTGGACGTGCAGGCCCGTCCGGAAGTGCCGGAAGGCATGGAGGACAACCCGCTCTTCGACCGCTTCTTCGGAGGCAACGGGCGGGGCCGCGGCGGCGGACGCAGCGAGCGCGAGCAGATCCGCCAGGGCGCCGGGTCCGGCTTCATCATCGACCCCAAGGGCCTGGTGCTCACCAACAACCACGTCATCGAGGACGCGGTCACCATCACCATCCGCCTGGACGACGGCCGTTCGTTCTCGGGCGAGGTGGTGGGCCGCGACCCGCTCACCGACGTGGCCGTGGTGAAGATCAAGGAGAAGGTGGATCAGCTCCCCACCGTGAAGCTGGGGGACTCCGACGCCGTGCGCGTGGGTGACTGGGTGCTGGCCATCGGCAACCCGTTCGGTCTGGCCTCCAGTGTGAGCGTGGGCATCCTGTCCGCTCGTGCCCGGGAGATTGGCGCCAGCGTGTACGACGACTTCCTGCAGACGGACGCGGCCATCAACCCTGGCAACTCCGGTGGCCCGCTCTTCAACATGAAGGGCGAGGTGGTGGGCATCAACACCGCCATCGTCGGCGGCGGCACGGGCATCGGCTTCTCCGTGCCCAGCAACCTCATCAAGGCGCTGCTGCCTCAGCTGGAGAAGGAGGGCGCCGTCACGCGCGGCTGGCTGGGCGTGGGCATCCAGCCCCTCACGCGCGAGCTGGGCCAGGCGCTGAAGCTGTCGGTGAGCGAGGGCGCCATCCTCACGCAGATCACCCCCGACTCCCCGGCGGCGAAGGCCGGGCTCAAGCCGGACGACGTGGTGGTGGCCGTGGACGGCAAGCAGGTGCGCTCCGACAGCGACCTCACCCGTACCGTGGCGCTCAAGAAGCCCAACACCGTCGCGACGCTGTCCCTCTACCGCGACGGCAAGAAGCAGGACGTCAAGGTGACCATGGGCACCCGGCCGGACCTGGAGGGCCTGTCCAAGAAGAAGCCGGGGGCCACCGACGAGCAGGACAGCTCACGCCGCGTGGGCGTGTCCCTGCAGGACCTGGATGCCCGCACGGCGTCCCAGGCGGGCTTCACCGAGCGCGCCGGCGCGCTCATCACCGACATCGTCCCGGGCTCGCCCGCGGACCGCGCGCAGCTGACGCCGGGCATGCTGGTGGTGGAGGCGAACAAGAAGCCCATCGCCAGCGCGAAGGAGCTGGCCGCGGCCATCCGCGCCGCGCCCAAGGGCAGCACGCTGCTCTTGCGCGTGGCCGGCCCTGGCGGCGGACGCCTGCTGCGCGCGCTGACCGTTCCTTGAGCTGGGGATGAGCGTCAACTACGTCTCGTTGGGTGACAGCACGGCGGTGGGGGTGGGGGCGTCGCAGGGCGGGGGATATCCCGACCGGCTCGCCTCCCGCCTCCGCAAGGACGGCCTGCCCGTGGGCCATAGCAACCTGGGGCAGAGCGGTGCGCGTGTGCGCGACATCGTCAACAACGCCCTCAAGCGCGTCATCGCGTTGCAGCCCACGCTCATCACCCTGGGCGTGGGCACCAACGACATCTGGCGCGGCACCGAGGTGGCGGAGTTCCAGGATGACCTGGACCGCATCGCCCGGCGGCTGAAGCAGACCGGCGCGTCCATGGTGGTGGTGAACCTGGCGGACATGGCGCTCGCGCCGGTGGCGAAGATGGTGCCCAGCGCGCTGTATGAAGGGCGCATCGAGCCGTTCAACGAAGCCATCGCCTCCGTGGCCCGCGCGCACGGGCTGCACCTGGTGGACCTCTTCACCGCCAGCCGGGAGATGATCCCCCGGCGCCCGGACTTCTTCTGCTCGGATGGCTTCCACCCGTCCGCGGTGGGCTACGAGGAGTGGGCGGACCTGATGCTCCCCGTGGTCCGCACGCTCGTGCAGCGGTAGCGCCGGGCAGGGCGCCCTGGCGCCCCGCGCTCAGGCCTTCGCGATGCCGGAGGGCGCGGGCGGCGTGGGGGGCGCGTCCGCGGGCGGCGCGCTGATGCTGCGCTCGCGTCCGGGGTGGACCTCCATGCCGGGCTCGAACGCCGTCACCCGGTTGCGGCCCGTGCGCTTGCTGCAATAGAGCGCCGAGTCCGCGCAATCCACCAGCATGTCCTGCGCCGACGCGTCCGTGGGGAAGTGCGAGACGCCGATGGACACCGTGACGTGGCCCCCGGGCAGCCCCGGGCGGCTGAGCGTGACGGAGTCCGCCACCGCGCGGCGCAGCGTCTCCGCCACCTCCACCGCCGTGGCCTTGGACACCTGCGGCAAGAGCAGCACGAACTCCTCGCCGCCGTAGCGCCCCAGCGTGTCCACCTTGCGCGCGCGGGTCCGGAGCACGTCGGAGACCCGGCGCAGCGTCTCGTCTCCGGCGCGGTGTCCGGCCAGGTCGTTGAGCCGCTTGAAGTGGTCCACGTCCACCATCAGCAGCGCCAGCGGCACGCCGAAGCGCTGGGCCCGCGCCAGCTCCAGGTCCAGCCGCTGGAAGAGGTGGCGGCGGTTGGGCACGCCCGTGAGCGCGTCCGTCAGCGTGAGCTTCACCGTCTCCGCGTGCAGGCGCGCGTTCGTCACCGCCGTCGCGGCCTGATCCGCCACCGCGGTGAAGAGTTCGATCTCCTCCGCGGAGATGCTCGCCGTCTCCGGGCGCTGGAAGTTGATGACGCCCAGGAGCGTGTCCGCGTGCACCATGGGCACCGCCAGCAGCGAACCGTGCTCCGAGCCGCCGCGCAGCCCGCGCCGCGCGAAGATGCTGGTGCTGTCCGTCAGGTCCGGCAGGTACACCGCCTTGCGCGTCTGGGCGGCCCGGCCGCACGCGCCCTCGCCCATGGCGAAGGTGTGGCCCTCCAGGCCCCGGCCCTGCGGCCACGCGTGCTTCACCTCCAGCATGCCCTCCTCGTTGAGGAGCATGATGGAGAAGTCCGGGATGTGCAGCCGCTCCACCACCAGGCGGGTGATGCGCGACAGGAGCTCGTCCAGCTCCAGCGTGGTGTTGAGCGAGCGGGCCACGTCGAACAGCAGCGACAGCTCCGTCAGGCGCTCCTCCAGCTCGTCCTTCAGCGCCAGCTTCTCCTTCACCAGCTGCAGGTCGCGGTGCGTGTCGATCTCCTCCACCTTCATGGAGGTGAGCCGCGCGAGCATCTGGTTGAAGGCCGCGCCCAGCCGGGAAATCTCGTCCGTGCTCCGGGCCTCCGCGCGCACCAGCAGGTCGCCGTCGGCCGCGCGGCCCATGGCCTCGCTCAGCCGCTTGAGCGGCGCGGTGAGCACGAAGCGCAGGGACAGCCACGTGACGAGCCCCAGGATGCCCACGAAGAGCACCATCGCGCCCAGCGCGTCCTGGAACACCGTCTGGAGCTGGCGGGTCAGCGCGGGCTCGCCCATGCGCACCTGAAGCACGCCCATGCGCTGCGCGGCCTCGCCGGTGTGACAGCCGGAGCACTCAGGACCGCCCAGGGGCCGCACCACCTCCGTGCCGTGGTCGCTGGAGCGCGCCGTCTCCGGCCCCGTCGCGGACAGCCGCGCGGCCTCCGGGTGCGGATGGCCCTGCTCGGCCGGCCGCCTGCTCCACCGGATGCGCCCGTCCGGCGTCAGGACCCGCAGGTCCTCCACGGAGCGGAACAGCCGCGTGTCCGACGACAGCACGTCCGCGACCGCGCCATGCGGTGCCGCGCCCGGCGCCTGCGGCAGCGTGAAGGTGGAGGCGACGGCCTCCGCCAACGCGAGCGCCTCCAGGTGCGTGCCTTCACGCACCGCCTGCCGGGCTTCGCGCGAGAAGTGCCCCACGCCCAGGAGCGCCACCACCAACCCGGGCAGCGCGATGCTCCACAAGAGCTTCCTGCCAATCGTCTCGGAACCGAGGGCCATGTGCGGGGCGCAGTGTGCTTCGTGCACTCGCGTTCTGTCCGCGAGTGACGGAGTGTTCAAAATTGTCAGGGGCATGACACGCCCTGTCAAACGTACTGGTGTCGAAATATTGAAATGGGGGTGTTGTTCCTCGGCATGTTCCTGTTTTCACGGGCTGTACCCGTGGCACGGTGGCGGTAGTCCCGAAGACCGCGTCCGGAAAGAGGAGTTCCGCCCATGACCCCGACCGTGTTCCTCACCTCCGCGCTGCTGCCGGTGCCCCACGGCTTCGCCACGCGCGCGGGTGGGGTGTCCGAGGGGCCCTACGCGTCCCTCAACCTGGGCTTCTCCGTGGGCGACGAGCGTCCCCACGTGGAGGAGAACCACCGCCGGCTGGCCCAGGCCGCGGGCGCGCGTCTGGGCTCGCTCTGCCGGGTGTCGCAGGTGCACGGCGACACGGTGCTGGAGGCTCGCGGCGAAGCCGACGACGTGCTGCGCCCCACGCTGGGTGAGGCGGACGCGCTGTGGACGGAAGGGGAGGGCAGCTGGGTGGCGGTGGGCACCGCGGACTGCGTGCCGGTGCTGATCGTGGATCCGCGAGCCCGGCGCGTGGCGGCGGTGCACTCCGGATGGAAGGGCACGGACCTGGAGATCAGCGCCCGCACGGTGGAGGCGCTGGTGGCCCGGGGCAGCCGGCCGGAGGACCTGCTCGCGGCGGTGGGCCCCTGCATCCAGGCGTGCTGCTACGAGGTCTCCCCGGAGCTGGGCGACCGCTTCCGCGCACGCTTTGGTCCGGACGTCGTCCGCGCGGGAGCCAGGCCGCACCTGGATCTTCCACTCGCGGTGAAGTCGTCCCTCACAAAGGCGGGCCTGAAGCCGGAGCAGGTGGACGTGCTACAGGCCTGTACGGCGTGTGATCCAGAGCGGTTCTTCTCCCACCGCCGGGACGCGGGGCGCACAGGGCGGCACCTCAACTTCGTGCTGCACCGCTTCTAGCAGAGGCCCGCCGGGGTCGTTTTCTTGACGGTCTCCGACCGGCCTTCCTATCCTCGACCTGGAATTCCCTCCGTCCAGGCTCGTGCCGGTGCGTCCCTTCCTCTTCCGCCTGTTTGCCGCCGTCGCGCTGTCCGCGCCGACCGCCTGTGCCACCACCGCTGCTTCGCAGACGGAAGTGGGCCGGCTGGAGGCTGAGGTGCGCACGCTGCGCGCGGCCCAGTCGTCGCTGATCGAGCGCCTGGAGCGGCTGGAGAACCGCGACGCCGTCTCGCGCGCCCGCGCCGCCGCCCCGGCCCCCGCCGCGTCGTCCCCGAAGGCCCCCGCGAGCGCGAAGCCGGAGGCCGCCTCGCCGGAAGTAGGCGAGCCGCTGGGTCTGGCGCCGGCGGAGCTGACGGTGGTCCGGCTCAAGCCGAAGAAGGAACCCGCGCCGCGCATCAACACGGCGGTGGCGGTGATGGAGCCGGACACCGACCAGATGGAGATGTTCATCTCCCCGGTGGAGGGCTCGTCGGGGACGGGCTCGGTCAGCCTGGGAGGCTCGATGGCCTCCACCACGGCCACCCGCATGGAGCCGCCGGAGAAGGATCCGGACATCCTCGACGCCGAGTACGAGCGCGCGGTGGCCATGCTGCGCACCGGCAACGTGGAAGGCGGCGTGGAGACGCTCACGCGCTTCGCGGCGGAGAACCCGCGCCACCCTCGCGCCGACAACGCCCTGTACTTCAGCGGCCTGGGCCAGATGGGGCTCAAGGACGCGACCGGCGCGGCCAAGACGTTCGAGAAGCTCATCAAGAACTACCCCGCCGGGGATGCCGTCCAGGACGGCATGCTCCGGCTCGCGGAGTGCCGGGTGCGGCTGAACCAGGCCGTGGATGCCCGAGCCCTCTATACCCGCGTCGTCACCCAGTTCCCGGGGACGGCCGCCGCCACGCAGGCGGAGCAGCGGCTCGCCGCGCTCTCGCCGTAAGCCCTTTTTGTGAAAGGAAGTCGTCCGATGCGCTCCCGGATCCTCGCCTCCCTGCTCGTGCCCCTCACCGTCGCGCCGGCATGGACGGCTTTCGCCCAGGACGCGCAGGAGGATGAATCCCAGTCGTCCTCCGAGACGGAAGGGCAGGACATCTCCGACGACGTGGAGCAGCGCCCCACCTCCGTCACGCTCCCGCCCGGCGCCGCGCAGGGCCGTGAGAGCGCGCCCGGTCAGGTGCACACGGTGGAGACGGGCGACACGCTGTGGGACCTGTCCCAGCGCTACCTGGGCAGCCCCTGGTACTGGCCCAAGGTCTGGTCCTACAACCCGCAGATCGCCAACCCGCACTGGATCTACCCGGGCAACAACGTGAAGTTCTTCCCCGGCGGCGAGGAGGTGCCCTCGCGCGTGGAGGCCGGTGACCTGCCCTCCGACGACGTGGCGGCGCCCACGGACGTGAGCGGCGGCCGCCTGGTGTCGGTGGTAGGGAAGATCGGCTTCGACCCGTCCGCTTCCAGCCCGGTGACGACCAAGGGCTTCGTGACGACGCGCGAGCTGGACGAGGCGGGCCGCATCGAGGGCTCGACCTCCGAGGCGCTGATGCTCTCCGCCCCGGAGAAGGTCTACCTGCGCTTCAAGAAGCGCGGGTCCGCCAAGATTGGCGACCGCTACGTCATCTTCCACACCGTGGAAGAGGTGAAGCACCCGGTGTCCAACGCGCGCACGGGCTACCTCACGGAGCTCCTGGGCACGGTGCAGGTCGTCTCCATCAACAACGACGTGGTCACCGCGCGCATCATGGAGACGTGGGACCCCATCGCCCGTGGCGACCTGGTGGGCCCCTCCAGCGAGAAGCTGTCGGAGCGCATCGCCCCCAAGCCCAACAGCAAGGAGATCCCCGGCTTCGTGCTCACGCCGATGACGCCGGGCCAGACGCTGCTGGGCGAGCACAACTTCATCGTCGTGGACCGCGGCACCGCGGACGGCGTCCAGGTGGGCAACACGTTCACCATCGAGCGCCGCGGCGACCCCAGCAAGGACGTGCTCGGCCGCAGCGACTACAAGATGGGCGACGCGGGCAAGGAGCAGAAGGCCTACCCCTGGGAGGCCGTGGCCCAGTGCATGGTCACCGAAGTGCGTGAGCGCACCTCCAACTGCCTGATGACCCGGTCCATGGTGGAGATCTCCGCCGGCGACCGCGCCACCATGCGCAAGGACGGAACGCCCACCGCCAGCCGCTGACCCAAGCCGGCGATCGGCAGGAATGCTGCATTCCGACCCGCCCGGGAAGGGCGGGTCGCTTGACCCTCGAAGAACCGGTGTTATGTGTCACGCCCCTCCCGGGACCACCTCTATATAGGTGGGAAACAGGCGGGGACGGCATGGCGGACACAAACACGGATACGCACCTACACTGGGACGAGCAGCGCGCCACCCTGGCGCTCTGGGCCATTGCTGGCCTGGGGCCCCGGACGTTGGACGCTGTGCGCGCGTTCGCCGGTGGGGCGCTGTCCCGGCTCGCGTCCACGCCCGTGCGGGACTGGGTGGCGGACGTGCCGGTGCCCGCGACCGTCCGCCAGCGGCTGGCCGCCGTCGCATCGCTGGACGCCCTGGCGTCCCGGACGGAAGAGGCCTGTGCCCGGACGGGGCTCCAGGTGGCCTTCGCGGGCTCGCCAGCCTATCCCGCCCGGATGGTGGGGCTGGAGGACGCGCCCCCGCTGCTGTTCTTCCTGGGCAACCCGGGGCCGCCCCGCCGCAGGCTGGCGATGGTGGGCAGCCGCCATCCGGATCAGGGCTTCCTGCCGTTCGCGCGCTCCTTCGCCCGGAAGGTGGCGGAGGCCGGGGTGGGGGTGGTGTCGGGCGCGGCGGAGGGCGTGGACCGGGCCTGCCACTGGGGCGCGCTGGATGTGGGGGCGGAGACGTGGGCCTTCCTGGGCTCCGCGCTGGACGCGTTGGACCCCGCCCAGGCCCGGATGCTGCCCCACTTCCTCGAGCGGGGAGGGGTGTACTTCAGCGAGCTGCCGCCGGGAGTCCGAGCGAGCACGACGACCTTCCCCCGGCGCAACCGGCTCATCGCTGGCGCGTCGGATGCGGTGCTGGTGATGCGGGCGGGGGAGGGTTCCGGGGCCCTGTACACGGCGGAGGCGGCGCGGGTGCAGGGCCGGCCGGTGTTCGCCCTGCCCGGGGACGTCTGGCAGCCGGCCGCGGCGGGCTGCAACGCCCTGCTGGCGGACGGGCTGGCCCGCGCATGTACGTCCGCGGAATCGATTTGTGCGGTGGTGGGCGTTCACCCGGTCCGCGCGGTGCCTGCGGGGCGGGACAGTGGGTGGTGGGAGGCGCTGTCGGCGGAAGCGCGCGGGGCCTATGGGCTGTTGGACCGGGCTCCCCGTTCGTTCGACGAGGTGCTCGCCGCAAGCCCGCTGTCGCCCGCGGCGCTCACGAGCGCCCTGGTGGAGTTGGAATTGTCGGGGCTGGTGGTCCAGCACCCGGGTAAACGGTACGAGAAGGTCTAGAGGCAGTTCGAGGTAGGAGAGCCATGGCCACGCGGAAGAAGACACAGGCGGCGCAGACGGAGGCGGCGGCGGAGGAGGAGACGCCCAAGAAGGCGGCTGCGAAGAAGCCGGCGGCCAAGAAGGCCGCCAAGAAGAAGACGGCGGCGAAGAAGACGACCGCCAAGAAGAAGACGGCGGCCCGTCGCCGTGGCGCGGACGCCGAAGAGCTTCCCACCGTGGACGCGGACGCGGACGCCGAAGAGGAAGTGCCCGAGCGTCGTGGCAAGGGCCCGCACTACCTGGTGGTGGTGGAGTCGCCCGCCAAGGCCAAGACCATCAAGAAGTACCTGGGCTCCGGCTACACGGTGAAGGCCTCCGTGGGGCACGTGAAGGACCTGCCCAAGAGCAAGATTGGCGTCGACGTGGAGGACGACTTCAAGCCCGAGTACACGGTCATCAAGGGCAAGGAGAAGGTCCTCAACGAGCTGAAGAAGATGGCCAAGACGGTGGATCGCGTCTTCCTGGCGACGGACCCCGACCGCGAGGGAGAGGCCATCGCCTGGCACATCAAGGAGGAGCTGGGCCACCCGGACTCCCTGCGGGTGACCTTCAACGAGATCACCAAGCGCGCCGTGCAGGACGCCATCGCGCAGCCGCGCCAGCTCAACCAGGACAACTACGACTCGCAGCAGACCCGCCGCATCCTGGACCGGCTCGTCGGCTATCAAATCTCGCCGCTGCTCTGGAAGAAGATCCGCCGGGGCCTGTCCGCCGGCCGCGTGCAGTCCGTGGCGGTGCGCCTCATCGTCGAGCGCGAGGCGGAGATCAAGGCGTTCCAGCCCGAGGAGTACTGGACGCTGGACGCGCTGGTGCAGGGCCCGCAGGGGCCGCCGCCCTTCAAGGCGAAGCTGTCCCGCGTGGACGGCAAGAAGGTGGAGCTGAAGGACCGCGCCACCACGGACGGGCTCGTCGCGGAGCTGAAGGACGTGCCCTTCACCGTGGCGAAGGTGGACCGCAAGGAGCGGCGCCGCAACGCGCCCGCGCCCTTCATCACCTCCAAGCTCCAGCAGGAGGCGGCGAACCGGCTGCACTTCACCGCCAAGAAGACGATGACGCTGGCGCAGAAGCTGTACGAAGGCGTGCCGCTGGGTGAGGAGGGCCAGACGGCGCTCATCACGTACATGCGTACGGACTCCACGCGTCTGTCCGACGACGCCGTGACGCAGGTGCGCGAGTTCATTGGCCAGAAGTACGGCGCGGACTACCTGCCGCCGGAGCCCATGGTCTACAAGAGCCGCAAGAGCGCCCAGGACGCGCACGAGGCCATCCGGCCCACGTCCCTGGAGTACCCGCCCGAGCGCGTGCGTCCCTTCTTCGACGCCATGGACGAGCTGGACATGTTCCGGCTCTACGAGCTCATCTGGAACCGCTTCGTCGCGTGCCAGATGAAGCCCGCCGTGTATGACCAGACGGCCGCGGACATCACCGCGGGCCGCGCCACCTTCCGCGCGTCCGGCAGCACCCTGAAGTTCCCCGGCTACCTGGGCGTCTACGGCGCCGGCCTCACGCCGGAAGAGGAGTCCGAGCGCGACAAGGCCAAGGCCGCCGGTGAAGAGGGCGCCGAGGACGTGGTGGGCGAGCTGCCCCCGCTCAACGAGGGCGAGGTCCTCTCGCTGGACAAGCTGCTCAACGAACAGCACTTCACCCAGCCGCCTCCGCGCTTCAGTGAAGCGACGCTGGTGAAGGAGCTGGAGGAGCGCGGCATCGGGCGTCCGTCCACGTACGCGGCCATCCTCTCCAACATCCAGGACAAGAAGTACGTGGAGAAGCTGGAGAGCCGCTTCCGTCCCACGGACCTGGGCCAGATGACCAACGAGCTCCTGGTGAAGCACTTCCCCCATGAGCTGGACGTGTCGTTCACGGCCAGCATGGAGGAGAAGCTGGACCAGATCTCCGACGGCGGCGCGTCCTGGAAGACGGTGCTGCACGACTTCTACGGCCCCTTCAAGGAGACGCTGGAGAAGGCCGAAGCGGAGATGCGCGACGTCAAGCGCGAGGAGATCAAGACCGACATCGCCTGCGAGAAGTGCGGCAACCCGTTCGTCATCAAGTTCGGGAAGATGGGCCACTTCCTCGCCTGCTCGAACTACCCCGACTGCAAGAACACCAAGGACTTCAAGCGGGACGCCGAGGGCAAGATCGTCATCGTGGAGGAGGAGACCACGGACGAGAAGTGCGAGAAGTGCGGCAAGCCCATGGTGATCAAACGCGGCCGGTTCGGGCGCTTCATGGCGTGCTCGGGCTACCCGGACTGCAAGACGTCCAAGCCCATCTCCATTGGCGTCAACTGCCCGGAGTGCAAGGTGGGTTACCTCACCGAGCGCCGCAGCGGCCGCGGGAAGATCTTCTTCGGCTGCAACCGGTATCCGGAGTGCAAGTTCGCCGCGTGGGACCGGCCGCTGGCGGAAGCCTGCCCGCAGTGCGCGTCGCCCTACCTACTGCAGAAGTTCTCCAAGCGGGACGGCGCCTACATCGCCTGCCCGAACAAGGAATGCGACTACCGCCGCGAAGTGGTGGAGCCAGCCATTCCGGGGGCTTCCACGGAGGCTGCGCCTGCTCCCACGCCCACCGTGGAAGCCTGAGCGCAAAAGCCCAGTCATTCCAGGGGGGTAGGCTCTGCCCCCTGGCTTGACACCCTCGCAGGCGAAGTCCTAGAAGTCCGGATTGCTCCCGGCCCACCAGCATGCCTCCTGCCCGTTTCGCGGCAGGAGTGCGCGCGGGGGCAGCGAAAGGACGCCGTCCGCGATGATTCCCTCCATGAATGAGTTGCTGCGTGTGGTGGTGGCCGAGGCCGCTCCCGCCGCGGCGGGCCATGCCTCTTCGGGAGGCCTGGGGGACTTCATCGTTGGTGCGTTCAAGGCCGGCGGCCCGTTCATGTTCGTGAACCTGTTCTGGCTGGCCGCCTCGCTGGCCGTGATTGGCGAGCGCGCGGTGACGCTGCTCTTCCGCTACCGCCTCAACGCGACGGCGTTCATCGAGCAGGTCCACAAGATGGTCCGCAGCGGCAACCTGGACCGCGCGGTGAAGTTCTGCGGCATGGCGCCGCGCTCGCCCCTGGCCCGCGTCATCCGCGCGGGGCTCATCAACGCGAACCGGGGTGAGCTGGAAGTGGCCAAGGCGGTGGAGGAGGCGCTGGCGGAGTACACGCCGCACGTGTCGCGCCGGGTGCAGTGGCTTTGGTCGCTCGCGAACATCGCGACGCTGGTGGGCCTGGTCGGCACCATCGTGGGCCTCATCGGCACCTTCCGCGCGCTGGGCAACGTGCCAGCGGAGCAGAAGCAGGCGCTGCTCTCCAACGGCATCTCGGAGGCCATGTACAACACGGGCTTCGGGCTCTCCATCGCGGTGCTCTGCATCGTGTCGCACCTGTTCTTCAGCAACTACTCCAAGAACATGGTGGAGCTGGTGGAGCTCAACGCGCTGAAGCTGGAGAACCTCCTGTCGCGCCGGGGCTCGCTGGAAGTCATCCCTTCGGACTCCGACGTCCGCGCCGCGTCTTGAGCCGCCGAAAGGCACCGGACACGCCATGGCGTTCCACTACTCGCGCCGAAAGCTGAAGCCGAGGGAAGAGGAGGAGGCGGGCGAGCTGAACATCGTCCCGTACCTCGACATCCTCATGAACCTCATCATCTTCATGCTGCTGTCGATTACCGGCCTCACCGCCTTTGGCGCGCTCAACGTGAACGCGCCCAGCTACGGCGCCACCGCGGGGGCGGGAGGGGACGCGGACGCGCCCAAGCTGAACCTGTCCGTGCTCATCTCCCAGAAGGGCCTCTTCATCCGAGGCGACAGCCCGGACGCCGCGCCCGCGGAGGGTGGGGCGCCCTCGGTGCCGCTGCGCGCGGATGGCACGCACGACTTCGCCGCGTTGAACGCGCGGATGGTGAAGCTCAAGGCCGCCTTCCCGAAGGAGACGAAGGTCATCGTCGCGGCGGATCCGGACATCCCCTACGACGCGCTGATCCAGACGATGGACGCCCTGCGTGAGACGACGGGCACCGTCGCCGAGCGCAAGCTGCTCTTCCCCGACGTCACCCTGGGCGTCCTCTAGCCATGTCCGAGACCGCGCCCCTGTCCGCCGAAGAAGCCGACCAGCTCGCGCGCATGCGCTACCGCCGGGCCCTCGCGCGCAAGAAGCGCAAGGAGCGCGAGGCCGCCAGCGAGGTGAAGGAGCTCAACATCACCGCGATGATGGACATGATGACCATCATCCTGGTGTTCCTCCTGAAGTCCTTCGCGTCGTCCTCCGCGGCCATCACCGCGTCCGAGGACGTGCGGCCGCCGGTGTCCTCCACGCGCGCCACGCCCAAGGACACGGTGGCCATCACCATCACCCCCAAGAACATCATGGTGGGGGACAAAGAGGTGGTGCGGCTGGAGAACGGCCGCATCCCGGCGAACCAGCTCCAGGGTGAGCGCCTGGTGCTCGGGTTGGACGCGCAGCTGAAGAAGGAAGTGCAGAAGCTCAAGTACATCGAGGAGCGCAACCCGGCGGCGCCCTTCACGCACGAGCTGTCGGTCATCGCGGACAAGATGGTCCCGTATGACCTGCTGCTCACGGTGCTCTACACGGCGGGCGTGAACGAGCTGCAGAACTACCGCTTCATCGTGCTCCAGCGCGACGCGGAGTAGCCGCCGGACACTCGACTCCCCCGCGCGGGATGGACGCACGGGGGAGCGCTCGGACGGCTTCGCTAGAGGGACAGGCTGCCCACGTGGCGCGCGGCCTCCCGCGTCTCCTGCTCGTGCAGGGCGGCGTCTTCCTCACAGCGGATGGCGAAGGGCATGGCCTCCAGCCGGTCCAACGAGATTTCGTTGCCGCAGTCCACGCACTCGCCGAACACGTCGTTCTCCATGCGGCTCAACGCGGCGTCGATGAGCATGATCTCCCGGCGCTGCGCTTCGATGAGCGTGGAGAGCGTGTAGTCCGCCAGCTCCGCTTGCGCCTGTTCCTCGTACTCGGGATCGCGCTCCTGATCCTTCAGGGCGGCCAGCTCCCGGCGGGCCCCCGCCTGGGCGGTCTCGGTCGTCCTGCGACGCTCCTGCAACAGGCCCCGGATCTTCAACAAGTCGTTGGCTCGGCTCATGGCTGCGTCACTCCCATCCCAGATTCGAGGTTGTAGGGCGCTCGCTCGGACGCTTCCCGTCCCGAGCGAAGACCGCGAGAAACCTAGGGTTGGATCCCAGGTGGGGAAACCTCACCTCCCGTTCCGCACGCATGGTGGGACGTGGGGCAGGCGGGCGAACGTGAAAGGGAGTGGCCTCTCTGCTAACAGGGCCCTTTGGGCCCCGGTGCGGGGGCCCGGAGGCATGCATGTCGGACGCGAAGCAGCAGCGGGTGACGGTGATTGGTGGCGGCCTGGCGGGGACGGAGTGCGCGTATCAGCTGGCGCGGCGTGGCGTGCCGGTGGTGCTGCGCGAGATGAAGCCGCACAAGCGCTCCCCGGCGCACAAGTCGGACACGCTCGCGGAGCTGGTGTGCAGCAACTCGCTGCGCTCGGACAACCCGGAGAGCGCCATTGGCCTGCTGCACGCGGAGCTGCGCGCGCTGGGTTCGCTGGTGCTCTCCAGCGCGGACCTGCACCGCGTGCCCGCGGGCGACGCGCTGGCGGTGGAGCGCGAGGGCTTCTCGCGGGAGATCACCACCCGGCTGGTGTCCGGCGCGGGCGTGGAGATTGTCGGCGGCGAGGTGGAGAGGCTTCCGGAGGACGGCGTGGTGGTGGTGGCCACGGGGCCGCTGACGTCGGAGGCGCTCACGGTGGACCTGGAGCGCCACGTGGGCACGAAGCTCTACTTCTACGACTCCATCGCGCCCATCCTGTCGGGGGACTCCATCGACATGGACATCGCGTTCCGCCAGAGCCGCTACGGCAAGGGCGGCGGGGATGACTACCTCAACCTCCCCATGACGAAGGACGAGTACTACCGCTTCGTGAACGAGGTGAAGGCGGGCCAGAAGGTGGTGCCGCACAGCTTCGAGGAACCGAAGTACTTTGAAGGGTGTCTGCCCATCGAGGTGATGGCGGAGCGAGGCGACGAAACGCTGGCCTACGGGCCCATGAAGCCCGTGGGCTTGAAGGACCCTCGCACGGGGACGGACCCGTACGCGGTGGTGCAGTTGCGCATGGAGGACCGGGCGGGCACGGCGTGGAACATGGTGGGCTTCCAGACGCGTCTGACCTGGGGTGAACAGAAGCGCATCTTCAGCACGTGCATCCCGGGTCTCCAGAATGCGGAGTTCCTGCGGATGGGGCAGATCCACCGCAACACGTTCATCGACTCGCCCCGCCTCTTGGCGGAGGACCTGTCGTTGAAGACGGAGCGGCGGGTGTTCTTCGCGGGACAGGTGACGGGCGTGGAGGGCTACGTGGAGAGCGCGGCGTGCGGCTACATGGTGGCGCTGGCGGTGCACGCGCGGCTGACGGGCACCGCGTTCGTGCCGCCCCCGGCCACGACGGCGCTGGGGTCGCTGTACCGGCACCTCACCGGGGAAGCGCACCCGCCGGATCACCCGCACCAGCCCACCAACGTCATCTACGGCCTGTTCCCGCCGCTGTCCGGGCGGATGAAGAAGGCGGACAAGCGCGCGGCCTACTCGGCGCGGGCGAAGCAGGACCTGGCGGCCTGGCTGCCACTCGCGGGCGTTGTCGCCCAGACGGAAGGACAGACGAGCGCATGATGCGAACCGGGATGGTGGGCCTGTTGGCCCTGCTGGCGGTGTCGGGGTGCAAGAAGGGCGAGGACAACGCCGCGCCCTCCCAGCGCAGCGCCGCGCAGGGGGACACGGTCCGCAGCGCGGCGAAGGGCACCGCGGTGGTGGGCGGGCAGGGGCAGTTGCTCGCGGCGGGACGCGCGGCGGATCTGCGCCTGTCTCCGGACGGGCAGTTCGCCACGTTCCTGCTCAACGGGCAGAAGCCCCGGCTGGACGGCATTCCGCCGCAGATGCTGGTGGGCTCGCTGCACGTCGTGCCGACGGCGGGCGGGAAGTCGCGCGCGCTGGGCGACGGCGTGACGAACGTGCCGGGCAGCCTGCTGTTCTCCCAGGACTCGAAGCACCTGCTGTACGTGACGGGCTACAACCCGGCCTCGCAGTCCGGCGAGTTGAACGTGCTGTCGCTCACGGACGCGGGCGCGGAGCCGGTGAAGCTGGGCACGGCGGTGAGCTACCTGCTGCCGTCCCCGGACGGCGTGAGCGTGGCCTTCGTGGACGCGGGCACGCTGAAGCTGGGCAAGCTGCCGCAGGGGCCGTTCCAGGACGTGGCGGGCGAGGTGAGCACCGCGCAGTTCACCCCGGACGGCAAGACGCTGCTCTTCAAGCGCCGGCTGTCAGCGGCGGGCGGGCTGGCGGCGGTGACGGTGGGCTCCACGGAAGCGCCGCGCAAGCTGGCGGATCAGGTGGGCGACTACCAGGTGTCCTCCGACGGCAAGCACGTGGCCTACCAGGTGCGCAGCGAGGCCGTGCGCGGGATGTATGACCTGTTCCTCGCGGACGTGCCCGCGCTGAAGGGCACGAAGCTGGCCACGGGGACGAAGGCGTTCGGCTTCTCGCCGGATGGCCAGTGGCTGGCGCGCACGGAGAACGGCAAGCCGGAGCAGCTGGGCGACCTGCACGTGGGCCCGGCGTCCGGAGGCGCGGGGCGCAAGGTGGGTGAGGCGGTGGAGGAGATGGCGTTCGCGCCGGACTCCAAGGCGGTGGCCTTCCTGGAGAAGTATGATCAGCCGTCGCGCGCGGGCGCCCTGGGCGTGGCGTCGCTGCCGGACGGCGCGCCCAAGCGCGTGGGGGACCGGGTGCCCAACTTCGTGTGGGGCTCGGACAGCCGCTACGTGGCGTTCCTGTCGCGCTTCGTGAAGCCGGTGTTCTCCGTGGACCTGATGCTGTACGCGCTGGGCCAGGAGAAGGCGGAGAAGGTGCAGCCGGGCGTGTTCGGCTACGGCTTCGCGCCGAACAACAGCGCGGTGGTGTTCCGCACCAACTGCATCCGCAACGGCCGCGCGTGCGACTTCAAGGCCGTGGACCTGAACGAGAAGCAGGCCGAGGCGAAGACGTGGATGCAGGGCATCTTCAGCTACAAGATCTCCGAGGACGGGGCTCGCGTGCTCGCGACGTACGCGCGCATGGACGCGGACACCTACGACGTGGCCGTCTACGACGTGAAGTCGGGGGCGCGGAAGACGCTCGACCAGGGCGTGCAGGTGCCCGTGTACTTCGCGGGCAAGGATGACGCGCGAGCCGTCTACATCATCGGCCAGGGGCAGAATCCCGGCGTCTACAGCGCCGTCGCCACCGCGCAGTAGCGGGTGACCCAGGGCAGGGAGGCCGCCGGGGCCTTCCTGCCTGGGCGCGACCTGATGTTGAGGCGTGCACACCCGGACAGGGTGTGCTGTCTTCTCGCGCCGAATGGCACAGCTCGTCTATCGCCGCTATGGCGGCTCGCTCCAGGTCGACATCCCCGATTTCAACACCCTCACCGAGGCGGTGAGGATCCCCGCGACGCAATGGATGGCGCTCGCGTGCCCCATGGAGGGCATCGCGTGTGATCCGCGCTTCCTCACGCTGATGGACGCGGACGGCAACCGCCGCATCCGCGTGGAGGAACTGCGCGGCGCGGTGGACTGGACGGCGGCGCGGCTGACGGATCGCAAGGGCGCGGACGCGGGCAGCGACGTGCTGGAGCTTTCGGCGCTCTCCGATACGGCATCCAACCTCAAGGGCGCGGCGGAGCTGGTGCTGCGCACGCTCAACGCGCCGGACACCACGCGCCTGTCGCTGGAGCAGCTGCGCACCAGTGACAAGGCGCTGCGCGACGCGGGCAAGAACGGCGACGGCCTCATCGCGCCGGTGTCGCTGCCGGAGCGACTGCGGCCCCTGGCCCAGTCCATCATCGCGGCGTTCCCGCAGGTGACGAACCGCGCGGGCCTGGCGGGCGTGGACGTGGGCCTGGTGAAGCGCTTCCGGGACGAGCGCACGGCCCTGCTCGCGCACCTGGGCGGCCGGGATGCCGTGTTCACCTGGGGCACGGCGAGCCTGGAGCAGGCGAAGCGGGTGCATGACGTGGCGCCGCTGCTGGATGGCTACTTCGTGCAGTGCCGGCTGGTGGCCGCGCAGCCGGAGGCCGCCGCCAGCCTGCGCCTGCGCGCGGACCGGGTGGAGGGTGCGCTGGGTGACCTGGGCGCCATGGGCAAGGCCGCGAACGAGCTGCCCATCGCGCCGCCAGACCCGAGTGGCGTGCTGGTGTGGGCGCGGCTGTACCGCGGCGCCGGCTACGAGAAGCTGGAGGCCTTCCACCAGGAGGTGGCGACGCCGCTGCTGGGCGACGGCGTGAAGCTGACGGACACGGCCTGGCGCGAGCTGTCCTCGAAGGCGGAGGCCATCCTCGGCTGGCAGGCGAAGCGCGACGCGAGCCCCCTGCACGCGGTGGCGGACACGCTGGGCACGGTGTCGGATGAGGAACTGGACGCGCTGGAGGCGGTGAGCCGCGAGGACCTGTCGCTCAAGCCCACGCTGGACGTCATCGCGGAGCTGGAGCGGTTGGTGCTGTACCAGCGCTGGCTGCTGCAGTTCGCCAACAACTTCATCAGCATGCCCAACCTGTACCTGCCCAAGCGGCGGGCGCTGATGGAGCGGGGCACGCTCATCCTGGCGGGGCGCAAGTACACGCTGTCCGTGCTGGTGACGGACCGCGCGGCGCACGCGGCGCTGACGGGGCAGGGGACCACCTGCATCCTCTACGTGAAGGTGCTGCCCCGCGACGCGACGGACGGCTACGAGGTGGCGGTGCCCGTCACCGCCGGCCGCAGCACGGAGCTCGTCGTGGGCAAGCGCGGCGTGTTCTACGACGTGGACGGCAAGGAGAGCGACGCCATCGTCACGCAGGTCATCCGCCAGCCCGTGTCGCTCTGGGAGTCGATGACCATGCCGTTCATGCGCATTGGCGCGTTCATCACCAGCAAGGTGGAGGGGCTGGCCGCGTCCGGGGAGAAGGACTTCGATTCATCGCTGGAGTCCGGCTACAAGCAGACGGTGACCGCGCCTCCACCCACGGCGGCTCCAGCCCCGGCGGCCGCTGCGCCCGCGGCGGCTCCCTCGGGAGGCGGCATCGCGGGGGTGCTCGCGGCGGGCGGCATCGCGTTCGCGGCGCTGGGCTCTTCGCTGGCGTTCATCCTCACGCAGGTGAAGTCGCTCACGCTGGTGGACGTCATCACCGCGGCGACCATCCTGGCCATCGTGGTGATGGCGCCCGCGGGACTGCTCGGGTGGCTGAAGCTGCGCCGGCGCAACCTGGCGTTGCTGCTGGAGGGCTCCGGCTGGGCGCTCAACGACCGGCTGATGCTCACGCGCGGCGTGGCGACGCTCATCACCCGCAAGCCTAAGTTGCCCAAGGGGGCGCGCGTGGACCACGCGGACCTGGTGCGCGGGGCGCTGCGCCACACGCAGGACGACGACGAGACCGAGAGCATGTCGGTGGGGGCCCGCATCGGGCTCACGCTGGTCATCCTCTTCGTGCTGGGCTGGCAGGTGCGCGTGCCCGTCACGGAGTGGCTGTGCACGTACCACTGGCTGTCCGAGGACGCCTGCCGCGTGCTCTTGCCCAAGCTGGTGCCCACCGAGCTGCCGGCGGGGGCCATTCCCGTGGTGCCAGTCGCCCCCGCTCCGGCGCCCGCGAAGTAGGGCGGGGCTCGCGGACCGACACGAATCTTGCGAGGCTCGGGGAGGCCCCTAGGCTTCCCCGACCATGTCGACCCTGTCCCCGCTGCTGGAGCAGTTCAAGGTCCACCTCGAAGGCGAGAAGGGCGCGTCCCCTCACACGGTGCGCAACTACCTCATCGACCTGGTGGACTATGAGCGCTACCTCGTGGAGCGGATGAAGCTGTCGCTGCTCGCGGGCACGCACGCGGCCATCCGCGGCTACCTGGGCACGCTCGCGGTGGACCACGCTCCGTCGAGCCGCGCGCGGCGGCTGGCCAGCATCAAGTCGTTCTACAAGTACCTGGTGCGCCAGAAGCTGCTGTCCGCCAGCCCCGCGAAGCTGGTGAAGAGCCCCAAGCTGCCGAAGTCGCTGCCCAAGGTGCTGCCGGTGGAGGAGGTGTTCGCCATCCTCGACATGCCGGACGTGAAGACGGTGCTGGGGCTTCGCGACAAGGCCATCCTGGAGATGCTCTACGGCGGCGGCCTGCGCATCAGCGAGCTGTGCGGCCTGGACCTGCTGGGCGTGGAGCGCAGCAGCCGCATCGTCCGGGTGATGGGCAAGGGCAGCAAGGAGCGGCTGGTGCCGCTCAACGCGAAGGCCATCCGGTCCCTGGAGGCCTACCTCGCGCGGCGCGGCGAGCTGCTGGCCGAGGTGCGCGAGGGCCAGGATCCGGATGCGCTCTTCCTCAACTTCAAGGGCGGCCGGCTGACGGCTCGGAGCATCGCGAGGCACCTGGACGCGTACGTCCTCAAGCTGGCCCTGGCGCGCAAGGTGAGCCCGCACGCGATGCGCCACTCGTTCGCCACGCACCTCTTGGGCGGTGGCGCGGACATCCGCAGCATCCAGGAGTTGCTGGGCCACGCGAGCCTGTCCACCACGCAGAAGTACACCCACGTGACCTTCGAACAGCTGCAAGAGGTCTACGACTCCGCGCACCCACGCGCGTGACGCAGCGGAAGGAAGGAGCCGGAGATGGCGAACCGGGGCGGCGAAGTCGAACAGTTCATGGCGGAGCTCGAGCACCCGCTGAAAGCTGAGATCGAAGCCGTGCGCGCGGCCATCCTGGCCTCCGACGCCAGCATCACCGAGCGCATCAAGTGGAAGGCCCCCAGCTTCGTCCACTCGGGTGATGACCGCGTGACGTTCCGCCTGGCCCCCAAGGGCATCTTCCAGGTCATCCTCCACCGGGGCGCGAAGGTGAAGGACGCGGCGGGCTTCGCCTTCGAGGACGGCTCCGGGCTGGTGGAGTGGCTGGCGAAGGACCGGGGCGTGGTGACGCTTCCGGACGCGAAGACGGTGAAAGCGAAGAAGGCCGCCCTGATTAAGCTCGTGGGCCGCTGGATGAAAGCGACCGCGACCTGAGCGCCTTGCGCAGGGTGAGGGAGCGGACAGCCGCGCGGTTTTTGTGGGTAGGGGCCGGGTGGTCTTGTTAAACCTCCGGTCATGTTCCACGGAACCACCATCCTCTGCGTCCGTCGCGACGGGAAGGTCGTCATCGCGGGCGACGGCCAGGTCAGCCTCGACAAGACCATCATGAAGAACACGGCGCGCAAGGTGCGCAAGCTCGGCGAGGGGCAGGTGCTCGCCGGCTTCGCGGGCAGCACCGCGGACGCCTTCACCCTCTTCGAGCGCTTCGAGGCCAAGCTCAAGGAACACCAGAAGAACCTGGCCCGCGCCTGCGTGGAGCTGGGCAAGGACTGGCGCACCGACCGCTTCCTCCGCCGCCTGGAAGCGCTGCTCATCGTCGCGGACAAGGAGAAGACCTTCATCCTGTCCGGCGCCGGCGACGTCATTGAACCGGACCACGGCATCGCCGCCGTGGGCAGCGGGGGGCACTACGCCCTGGCCGCCGCGCGCGCCCTCCAGGCGCACTCGCCGCTGTCCGCCCGCGACATCTGCACGCAGGCCATGGCCATCGCCGCGGACATCTGCGTCTACACCAACGCCAACGTCACCTACGAAGAGCTCTGAGAGGACCGCCCCGTGGCCGAGTCGCGCAAGTTGTCCGCCTTCACGCCTCGCGAGGTCGTCAGCGAGCTGGACCGTTACATCGTCGGGCAGAACGACGCCAAGCGCGCCGTCGCCATCGCGCTGCGCAACAGGTGGCGCCGCCAGCAGGTGACGGACGACCTGCGGGATGAAATCTACCCGAAGAACATCATCATGATCGGCCCCACCGGCGTGGGGAAGACGGAGATCGCCCGCCGCCTGGCGAAGCTGTCCCAGGCCCCCTTCGTCAAGGTGGAGGCCAGCAAGTTCACCGAAGTGGGCTACGTGGGCCGCGACGTCGAGTCGATGATCCGCGACCTCGTCGAGGCCGCCATCGCGCTGGTCCGTGAGGAGGAGACGGAGAAGGTCAAGCCGCGCGCGGAGGAGCTGGCGGAGGACCGGCTGATGGAGCTCATCAAGAACGGCGGGCAGACGCGCACGCCGTCCTCTCCGCCGTTCGGATTCTCGCCTCCTCCGACCCCCGCGCCCTCGCCGCTGGGCGAGAACGAGCGGGAGAAGCTGCGCGCCCAGCTGCGCGCCGGCACGCTGGATGATCAGACCGTGGAGGTGGAGACGAACGAGAGCTCCCCCACGTTCATGCGCAACTTCAGCGGCCAGGGCATGGAGGAGATCGGCGTCAACCTCCAGGACCTGTTCAAGAACATGCCGGGCATGAAGAACACCCGGAAGCGCAAGCTGCGCGTGCCGGAGGCGCTCCAGGTGCTGCGCGCGGAAGAGGCGCAGAAGCTGGTAGATCCGGACCGCGTCCAGCGCGAGGCCGTGGCGCGCGCCGAGTCCAGCGGCATCGTCTTCATCGACGAAATCGACAAGATCGCCAGCCGAGAGGGCGGCAAGGGCGGCGGGGGCCCGGACGTCTCGCGCGAGGGCGTGCAGCGCGACATCCTTCCCATCGTGGAGGGCTCGGCCGTCAACACCAAGTACGGCCAGGTGAAGACGGACCACATGCTCTTCATCGCCGCGGGCGCCTTCCACGTCTCCAAGCCGGCGGACCTCATCCCGGAGCTCCAGGGCCGCTTCCCCATCCGCGTGGAGCTGGAGCCGCTGTCCGGCGACGACCTGGTGCGAATTCTTCGCGAGCCGAAGAACTCGCTCTTGCGCCAGTACACCGCGCTGCTCGCCACGGAGGGCGTGCGGCTGTCCTTCACGGACGACGCGGTGGCGGAGCTCGCCCGCATCGCCCAGCAGGCCAACGAGCGCACGCAGAACATCGGCGCCCGGCGGCTGCACACCGTGCTGGAGCGCTTGCTGGACGACGTGTCGTTCACCGCCAGCGAAATGGGACCTCGCGATTTCCAGGTAGACGCCGCTTATGTGCGCGAGCGCCTGGCCGCCATCGTCCAGGACGAGGACTTGTCGCGCTACATCCTCTAGCGCGCTAGGGTCCGCCGCGTCGCCACACCGCGTCGTCAGGAAGAGAGAGGTACACCCCCTTGCAAACGCCGCCGTCCCCCGCATCCGCCCCTGGTAACGAGAACCTCATCCAGAAGGCGAAGCAGCACCTGCTGCAGAACTACAAGCAGCAACCCATTGCCCTGGTGCGCGGGCAGGGGACGCGGGTGTGGGACGCGGATGGCAAGGCGTACCTGGATTGCATTGGCGGCATCGCCGTATGCGCCCTGGGCCACTGCCACCCGGAGGTGGTCGCGGCGGCCAAGGCGCAGCTGGACACGCTGTGGCACGTCTCCAACGTCTTCTACTCGCAGCCGCAGATTGACCTGGCCGCGCAGCTCACCGAGTGGGCGGGCCTGCCGCGCGCGTTCTTCTGCAACTCCGGCGCGGAGGCCAACGAGGCCCTCATCAAGTTGACCCGCAAGGTGATGAAGGACCGGGGACAGCCCGAGCGCTTCGAGATCCTCACCTTCGAGAAGAGCTTCCACGGCCGCACGCTGGCCACCGTCACCGCCACCGGCCAGCCGAAGTACCACGCCGGCTTCGAGCCGCTGCCCCAGGGCTTCCGGCACCTGCCGTTCGGCGACCTGGAGGCGGTGCGCCGCGCCGTGGGGCCGTCCACCGCCGCCATCCTGGTGGAGCCCATCCAGGGCGAGGGCGGCGTGCGCATGGCGCCCCCCGGTTACTTCCAGGGCCTGCGCGCCCTCTGTGACGAGAAGGGCCTGCTCCTGCTCGTGGACGAGGTCCAGACGGGCATGGGCCGCACGGGCCAGCCCTTCGGCTTCATGCACCACGGCATCCGGCCGGACGCCATCAGCATCGCCAAGGCGCTGGGCAACGGGCTGCCCATGGGCGCCATGCTCTGCCGCGAGGAGCTGGCGGTCAGCCTCTCCGCGGGCACCCACGGCTCCACCTTCGGCGGCAACCTGGTGTCCGCCGCCGCGGGCAACGTGGTGCTGCGCCTGATGCGTCAGCCCGGATTCCTGGAAGAGGTGCAGGCCAAGGGGGAGCACTTCCTCGCTGGCGCACGCGCGCTCCAGGCCGCGCTGCCGGAAGGCCGCATCAAGGCCGTGCGCGGGCAGGGGCTGCTCTTGGGCGTGGAGCTGGACCGGGAGGTCGCCCCCGTCATCGCGAAGCTGCGCGATGACGGGCTGCTGGTGAACTCCGCCGGGGACGTGACGCTCCGGTTCGCCCCGCCCCTCATCATCACCCGGAACGAACTGGACGAAGCGCTGGGCATCCTCCAGCGTGTCCTCTCCACGCTGTAGAAGGGGGAGCGGTTTGGCGGTGCCGGGAGGTTTGACGCCCTGCTTCCCGGACACCTACACTTGGGGATTCGCCAGCCTGCGGAACTGACACCTTGAGCGCGCCCATCCCCATCGTCGGCCTGGGGGGCAGGACCGACCACATCGCCACGGTGCCCCACCTGGACCCGGCCCGTCTCCAGCTCAGCCCCGAGGAGGGCTCCGTGCTGGCATTGGTGGGCCGCGTCGAACGCATCGACGCCGTGCTGTCCCGCTCCTCGCTGGGCGAGGCACGCACCATCGCCGTGCTGCTGGCGCTGCGCGCCAAGGGGGCCATCGTGCCCGCCCGGGTGGTGCAGCGCGCCCCGTCCGCTGCCCCGGCGGTGGATGCCTCCATGGCGGAGGAGGTGGACCTGGATCCCGACCAGAAGCGAGACATCATCGAGATGGAGCGCTCGCTGGAGCGGATGGACCACCACGCGGTGCTGGGCGTGGCCCGGGGCGCGAGTCCCCAGGAGGTGAAGCAGGCGTATTACAACGCGTCCCGCCGCTTCCACCCGGACCGCTACTTCGGCAAGAACCTGGGCAGCTTCCGCGCCCGGCTGGAGCGCATCTTCAAGCGCCTCACGGACGCCCACAACGCCCTCAGCCGCCAGGAGCCGACGCGCGCCCCCGACGCGCCCCCGGCCCCGGCCGCTCGCGTCCCGACGACGCCTCCGCCGGCCGCCGCGCCCCCGCGGACGGTGTCCGGCAGCAACTTCGCGGCGATGATGCCCCCCTCCGTTTCGGGGGCGCGCCCGCCCTCGGGGTCGTTCGCCACGGTGCCGCCTCCCGCCGCCTCGCCCCCGGACGACGCGGAGTCCGAGGCCCGCCGCGCCGAGCGCCAGGCCCGCTTCGCTCGCCACCCGTACATGGCGCGCAGCCACAAGCTCACGGAGCTCATCGCCCGGGGCAGGGCGGCCACCGCGCGCGGGGACTTCGAGCGGGCCTACCAGGACTTCAACCACGTGCTGGGCCTGGACCCGAAGAACCGCGAGGTCGCGCAGCTGCTGGTGGAGGCGCGCCGCAAGCACGACCTGACGCGCGCGCAGGCGGAGGTGGAGCGCGGCCAGGAGCTGGAGATGCGCGGCGACTTCGCCGGGGCACAGGCGGCCTACCGGCTGGCCGTGTCGCTCAACGGGGACAACCCGGAGGCGGCCTTCCAGGCGGCGCGCGTGGGCCGGGAGCTGGCGCAGGACGCGCAAGAGGTGATGAAGCTCGCGCAGCGCGCGGTGGAGCTGAAGCCGGGGCGCGCGGACTACCAGCTGCTGCTGGCCCACGTGCTCCTGGTGGCGGGGCAGAAGAAGCAGGCCAAGCACCACTTCGAGGAGGTCGTGCGCCTGGACCCCGACAACGCCGACGCTCGCGCCGCCCTCAAGAAGCTGCGCTGGACGTTCACGTGATGAGGTGCATGCGTCCCCATGGCTGCTGAGCCCGAACCGCTGATTGGCATCGACCTGGGGACGACGAACAGCCTCGTCGCCACGGTGCAGGACGGTCAGCCCCTCATCATCAAGAACCGCACCGGCCAGCCCCTCACGCCGTCCGTGGTGGCGGTGTCGAAGAACGGCAAGCGCCTGGTGGGTGGCATCGCCAAGCGCCAGGCCATCACCAATCCGCAGGAGACGGTGTCCGCGGCCAAGCGCCTCATCGGCCGCAAGTACTCCTCGCACCCGGTGCAGGACGCGCTGCGCGCGCTCACGTACCAGGTGGTGTGCGGCGCGCACGACGATGTGCGCATCCGGCTGGCGGGCCGCGACCTCGCCGTGCCGGAGGTCAGCGCCATGATTCTCGCGGAGCTGAAGGCGGACGCGGAGGCGCACTTCGGCCGGCCCGTCACCCAGGCCGTCATCACCGTGCCGGCCTACTTCAACGACGGGCAGCGCCAGGCCACCAAGGACGCGGGCCGCATCGCGGGGCTGGACGTCCTGCGCATCATCAACGAGCCCACCGCGGCGGCGCTGGCCTACGGCTTCGGCCGCACGGTGAACGGGAAGATCGCCGTGCTGGACGTGGGCGGCGGCACCTTCGACGTGTCGGTGCTGGAGATCAACAACGGCATCTTCGACGTGGTGGCCACCGGCGGTGACACCTTCCTCGGCGGCGAGGACTGGGACCACCGCATCATCGAGTGGATGGTGTTCGGCTTCGCCAAGGAACACGGCATCGACCTGCGCAAGGACCGCATGGCGCTGCAGCGGCTGAAGGACGCCGCGGAGAAGGCGAAGGTGGAGCTGTCGTCGGTGAAGGAGGCGCAGGTGCACCTGCCCTTCATCTGCACGCCGCCGGGCGGAGGCGCCGCGCTGCACCTCCAGTCCACGCTCACCCGCGAGAAGCTGGAGGAACTCACGGCGGACCTGGGCGAGCGCCTGGTGGGCATCACGTCGGAAGTGCTGGGCGAGGCGAAGGTGCGCCCCTCCGACCTGAAGGAGGTCATCCTCGTGGGGGGCATGTCGCGCATGCCCCGCATCGTGGAGCAGGTGCGCCAGTACTTCCGCCGCGAGCCCTGCAAGGGCGTGCACGCGGAGGAGGTGGTGGCCCTGGGCGCCGCCATCCAGGCGCACGCGCTGGTGGGCCAGCAGAGCGAACTGCTGCTGCTGGACGTCACGCCGCAGAGCATGGGCGTGGCCATCGCCGGCGGCTACGTGCGGCGGCTGATTCCGCGCAACACCACCGTGCCCACGTCCGCCACGGAGGTGTTCGCCACCTCCAAGGACTTCCAGCGCACGGTGAAGATCATGGTGCTCCAGGGCGAGCACGAGCTCGCGCACCACAACGAGCTGTTGGGCGAGTTCCTCCTCACCGGCCTGCGCGAGGCGCCGCGCGGACAGGTGGAGATTGAGGTGACGTTCGACATCAACGCGGAGGGCATCGTGTCCGTGTCCGCGCGCGACCGCGATACGGGCCTGCGCCAGTCCATCACCGTCACCGCCTCCAGCGGCCTGACGGAGGACGAGCTGCGCCGCATCATGGACGAGCAGCGCGACTGGCTGGTGGCGGCGCGCAACACCGAGGAGCTGAAGGCCAAGCGCGTGGAGCTGGAGATCCTGGCGCGCGACCTGGTGGACGCGCTCTCTCGCGTGCGGCTCATGCCCGGGGCCGGAGGCCTGTCGCCGGATGTCGTCGCCCGCGCGGAGGCCGCCCTGGATTCCGCGCGTCAGGCGCGCGGCGCGGAGGACGTGGGCGCGCTCACCCGGGCCTGCGAGGCCCTGGCCCAGAGCCTGCCGCTGTTGCGCTCGGCGGGCTCGCGCGGAACGCCGGGGAGGTAGGCGATGAACGCGCTCCGCGCCAAGGCGCTGGTCGAAGCCGGGTTGCTGCTGCGACTGAGTGGCGACATGGCCGGCGCGGAGAAGCTGTTCACCCGGGCCCTGGAGCTGGACCCGGGCAACGCGCGCGCGCGCCGGCTGCTGGGGCGGGACGGCCCGGTGGATCACGGCGGGGACACCGGCTGGAACCTGACGGGCCCGGATCAGGAGGCGGACTGGGGCGTCTGGGCCGGTCCCTCCGAGCCCGGCCCTGTGCAAGCCCCCTTGCGTGAATCCGTGAGCCTGCCCGAGGGCACGGGCGTGCGCGGCGACGCGTTGGACCTCATCGCGGAGGCGCACCGCACGCAGGAGTTCGGGCTGCCGGACACCTTCACGCCGGCGGGCGGGCTGCCGGAGGGCTCGGAGGTGGAGAGCCTGCTGCGGGGCGCGGAGGACCTGCTGGCGCTGGATGACCACTCCGGCGCGGTGGAACTCCTGCGCCGGGCCCAGTTCCTGGCGCCGGAGAACCCGCGCGTGGAGGCGCTGCGCGACCGCAGCGAGCGCATCCTGGTGGCCATGCTGGAGGCGCGGCTGGGAGATTTGCACCGCATGCCGCGCGTGCGGTTGCAGCCGGACGACATCATCTGGCTCAACCTGGACCACCGCGCGGGCTTCGTGCTGGCGCAGATTGACGGCGCGGTGAGCTTCGACGACCTCTTCGCGCTGTCCGGCATGTCGCGCCTGGACACCGCGCGCATCCTCGCGCAGCTGCTCGACGAGGGCATCATCGCCCCCGGCGAGTAGGCGCACGCGGTTTCTGCTTCACCCGGGGCGGATGACGGCCGTCCACACGCCGCGCACCACGGGCTCGCCCTTCGCGTTGCGCGTCTCCGTGGTGACGACGAGGAAGTCCATCCCGGCCTTGCGGTACAGCTCCGTGATTTCGCCCGTGGTGGTGAGCACGTCCCCAGGGCGCATCACGCCCAGGAACTCCAGCTCCTGCTCCCCGTGCACCAGGCGCACGCGGTCCACGCCCAGCTCCGGATCCGCGATGGCGGCGCTGAAGGGGCGGATGGCGAACACCACCGCGAAGCTGGGGAAGGCGATGACGTCGCCGTACGGGCCCGCCTGGGCCGCCTCCTGCGAGTAGAGCAGGGGGCTCACCTGCGCCGGGGGCTCGCCGAAGGTGCCCGCGGAGGGCACGGAGCCGCCGAGGATGAGGGAGAACTCGCGCAGCTTCTCCCGGCCAATCTCATAGGTGAAGGGGCCGTACGCACGGCCGACGAACTTGGGGTCCAGGGCCATGGCTATCCGAGCGAGGTTTCGACGACGGCGCCCCGGAGGACGGGCTCGCCGCGCTGGTTGGTGGCGGTGACTTCCGTGGTGAGCCGGCCGTCCGCGACGGCGGTGACGCGGCCCTGGAAGGTGACGGTGTCCTCCGGCAGCACCGGCCGGGAGAAGCGCACCCTCACCCGGCGCACCAGCCCCGGGTCTCCCACGAAGACGGCCACCGCCTCCACTGCCCAGCCCAGCGTGCAGAGCCCCTGGAGGATGACGCCGTTGAAGCCGGCCTGCCTGCCCACCTCCGGGTCGATGTGGATGGGGTTGTAGTCCCCGGAAGCGCCCGCGTAATACACCGGCCGCAGCCGGTCGCACTGGCGGACGTGCGTGAAGGTGTCTCCCACCTGGAACGTGCGTGCCATGAGGCGCGCGAGCCTACCGCATCCCTTTGTCCGTGGATGCCCACGGGAAATGAAGAAGGGGCGGCCCCCACTCGCGTGAGGACCGCCCCTCGTCACTTCAGGGCTTCAGGATGAAGCGCCGGCTTACGCCTTGCGACGGCGAGCGAACGCCATCGCCGCGAACAGCGCCATCAGCGGCGCCATGCCGCCAGCGGAGCCGCCCGTGGAGGAGCAGCCGCCGCCGTCGTCGTCGGCCTTCGGCACGGAGACCTTGATCTCGGCGGTGCTGGTGGCACCGGCCGCGTCCTTCACCGTCACGGTGAAGGCGTAGTTCTCCAGCGTCTTCTTCGCCGGCGGGGTGAAGCTGGCCTCGGCGGCGTTGGCGCCGGTCAGCGTCACGGACGGGCCACCCGTCTGGGCCCAGGCGTAGGTCAGCGTCTCGTTGTCCGGATCCGTCGACGTCGCGGCGTCGATCTTCACCAGCTCACCGCCACGCACGCCCGAGATGACCCGGACCTTGGCGACCGGCGCCTGGTTCACCTGCTTCACGTTGACCGTGTAGACGTACGGGCCAGCGACGGCGCCGTCGGAGTCCGTCACGGTCAGGCTGAAGGCCAGGGCCGTATCGACCTGGACCTGCGGCGCGGTGAACTTCACGTTCGCCGTGCCCGTGCCTTCGAGCGTCACGTTCGTGCCACCGACCTGGGCCCAGGCGTAGGTCAGCACGTCACCGTCCGGATCCGTGATGCCGGAAGCGTCCAGCTCCACGTTGCTGCCCTCATCCGCGTCGACGGCGGACGGAGCCTGGCCCACCGGGTGGCGGTTGGCCTTGCGCACCGTCACGTTGACCAGGTCGGAACCAGACTGGCCGCCGGAGGTCGCCGTGAGCTTGAAGGTGAGCTCGGTGGGGGCGCTGACGTCCGGCGCCGTGAAGCTCGCCGTCGCCGTGTCCGCACCCGTCAGCGTCACCGTGGTGCCGCCCGTCTGCTCCCACAGGTAGGTGACCGCCGTGCCGTCCTCATCCGTGCCGGTGCCGGTCAGCGTCACCGTGGAGCGGGCATCCGCTTCCACATCCGCGCCGGCGTTGGCCACCGGAGCGCGGTCCACGTTCTTCACCGTCACGGCGACGGCCTTGGTGGACTTCGCGCCGCTGCTGTCCGTCACGGTGACCGTGAAGTTCAGCTGCGTGTCCGCCGTCACTTCCGGAGCCAGGAACGTGGCCTTCGCCCGGGTGGCGTTGGTGATCGTCACCTTGGGCATCGAGGGGCTCGTCTGGACCCAGGCGTACGTCAGCGTGTTCGCGTGGATCACGTCCGCGTCCGTGGAGCCCGAGGCGTCCAGGGTCACGGGCGTGGTGTCACGCTCGTTCACCGTCGCCGGCGCGGTGGCAGCGGCCACCGGGGGCTGGTTCACGTTGTTGATCTGGATGTCCACCGTCTTCGGGGCGCTCGCCTTGCCAGACGCGTCGGTGACGACGAGCTGGAAGGTGAGGGTGTCCGTGTAGTCCACGTCCGCCACGAAGCTCGGCGTCGCGGTGTCCGCGCCGTTCAGGGAGACAGGCGTGGCACCACCGGTCTGCGTCCAGCTGTAGGTGAGCGCTTCACCCGCGGCGGCGTCCGGGTCGAAGCTGCCCGTGCCGTTCAGGGTGATGGTGGCGCGGTTGAGGACGCCGCTGACGAGCGTGCCCTCGGCGACCGCCGCCGTGCCCACGCGCGACGGACCCGCGTTGGCCACCGGAGGCACGTTGCACGCGCCCGTGGAGGCCGGCTGCTCCGCCTGGCCCGAGAACACCGCCGTGGCGCCCTCGAACTTCACGTTGTCGATGTCCAGGCCGTACCCGCCGACGGCCACGTCACCGCCGATGCGGAAGCGGAAGCGGACGTTCTTGAGCTCCAGGTCGGGGAAGAAGGTCCCGAAGTTGATGCTCGCGGCCGTGAACGCCGGGAAGCCCGCGCTCACCTGCGCCATCGCGGCGCGATCCTCGAGGGGGTTGCCGCCGCCCGCGGCGATGTAGTCCACGTAGCCCGGATCCGCGTCCACCACCGGGTACAGATCCCAGGGGTCGATCCAGTCGATGCCGTCGACCGTGAACTCGAGCACCGCGCCGTCGTAGGAGGCGTTGGAGTCGAACTCGAAGGAGTGGCGGTAGTTGTAGCTGATCACGAAGTCGGCCGCGTCATCCACCGTCAGCCAGGGGCTGGTGATGGTGGTCTCCGCGATCGTGCCCGGGTCACCGCCGTGCGCGTAGCGGTTGGCCGGAGAGCCGGACAGCGTCCAGTCGCCAGAGGACGACAGGTTCTGCGACACCGTCCACCCGGTCAGGCCGCCCTCGAACGTCTCCGTGTTGCTGGTGGTGGGGACGTTGTCGTAGTTGACGCGCGGGTCGTACGTCGCCGTCTTCGCCGCCGCCGGGATCTCCGTGGAGTCGAAGGCGACCTTGATGCCGGCGCGCGCGGGCGAGCCGGACACCGCGGTGACGTTGACGGGCACGGTGATGGTGGCGGAAGCCCCACGCGACAGGGCGGGGACGTTGATCGCGCCGCCGCTCGGGAACTCCACCGTCGCCGTGGTGCTGGTGCTGCTGACGGTGCCGGAGAAGGCGCTCAGCCCGTTGCCGCCCACGTTGCGCACGGTGATCTTCAGCTCACCCTGCTCACCGATGTCCAGGATGCCGTCCTGGTCGCAGCCGCCGGCGTTGTCGGTCAGCGTGATGCTGGTGACCTCCAGGTTGCCACCCGTGGCGAAGCTCTCCGTCACGCTCAGGTGGTCGAACGCGTCGCGGTCCGGCGACTTGGCGCCGAAGCCCATGCCGCGCTTGGCGAAGGCCGCCACGAAGCGCTGGTAGTCCGCCGGGTCGCTCGCGAGCGCCACGGCCAGCACCGCGTCACGCGCTTCCGTGAAGGTCGGCGCGTTCGGCGTCGCCTTGTAGGACGCGACGAGGTACTGCTTCATGCGGTTCTGCGCTTCCGCGAACGGGTGCGCATTCAGCAGGCTCGCGTAGCACTCCCACAGCGCGGTGGCCCACACCTCACCGCTGTTGTGGACCTCGCTGTTGATGTCCGTGCGCGTGCCCGCGTCCGTGGGCAGGGTGGTGAAATTGGCGATGTGCTTGAACGTGTAGCCGTTCTTGCTCATGTCCGTCGAGTAGGGCAGGCGACGGATGCCGAAGTAGTAGCCCTGGTTCTTGCCACCGCTCGTGACGTAGCCCGCGGTGCTGTAGACGCCCTGCCAGTTGCTGTTGCCCGCCTTGGTCCGGTCGGACTCGCGAACCTGCATCAGCATGGCGTGGAAGTCGCCCCAGCCCTCGCCCATCGAGCGGCCCTGGTTGTTGCTCAGGCCCGCGGCGTTACCGATGAGGCGGTTGCTGATGTAGTGGCCCCACTCGTGCGCGACGATGCCGTTGTCGAGCGTGCCGTCGCGGTCCTGGTTCGGCTCGCGCAGGAAGTGCACGGACACCGGCTCGGTGGACGCCTTCCACGCGTTGGCCGCGTCCAGGGTGATCATCAGGGACGGCGTGGTGACCTTGGCGTCGTCCACGTTGTTGCCGCCCATGCTGATGGTGCTGCCGGCGGCGTTGTTCGCGATGACCGTGGCGATGGCGCCACCGTTCTGCGCGTTGAGCGACTTGATGACGAAGTTGCACGTCCCGCGGTCGATGAGGGCGATCTTCCCGGTGAAGGTGCCCGCGGGGAACGCGGTGCAGCCGTCCTTGTTGGTCTCCGGGATCTGGATCTCACCCGTCACGTCGTACGCCTGCTTGCCGTAGCTGGCGGAGCCGGCCTCGTAGACACCGGCCAGGGGCGCGGGAGCCGTCACGGACAGCTCGGGCGTGCCGTCGAACACGTACATCTGCATGCGCGGCGACGCACCGTCGGCCGGCGTGCTCATGTTCGCGTTGTTGCGGCCGCCGTAGTCCTGCGCCTGGGCCTGGATGGGGTCGCCTTCCACGCCGCCACGGCCGAAGTTGAACGCCTGGGCGTTGGCCGAGGCCTCGTCGAAGCCGGCGTCGTAGAACCAGTCGTGCAGGAAGTTGTTCACGTAGAACAGGTTCACCACCGAGGCCTTGATCTGCTCGGTGCTGGAGCCCGGGGCCTTGGTCGTGTCGTAGACGTACGAGAAGGTGTTGTCGCTCGTCGTCTCCGCGCGCTTGTCGTTCGTGCCGGGCTGGAAGCCGTCCGGCGCGTTCAGGTCCGCGTACGCGTCCACGTTGTTACCCGTGGTCTGCGTGGCGTTGGCCGGCAGCCAGGGGTCGTTCTTGCTGTAGGGGCTGTTGGCCAGCGTGATGTCGTTCGCCGGGCGGTTCAGCGGGGCCTGGTAGCCGTCCTTGGTGCCCGTGGGGTGCGGGGTCGCGTCGTTGCCCTGGGGACCGTCCTCCGGGATGAACGGAGACGCCGTGTCCGCCCAGACCTTGTACGTGAAGGCCGTGCCCGCGTCCGCGGTCAGGTCGTTGCGGAAGAGGACCTTGCCGGTGGCCGCGGAGACCACGTAGCCGAAGTACTGGCTGGAGCGCGCGGCTTTGGGGCCGGCGTTCACTTCCACGTACCAGGCCGGCTCCAGGTTGCCGGCCAGCATGAAGTACACCTGCCGGGCGCGGGCCGGGGTGGCCAGGTCCTGCGGCAGCGCGGACTTCGTGGCGGGGGCCAGCTCGAAGAAGGTGTAGTCACCCTTCGTGCCCACGTTGATGAACGACGTGGCCTGCGTGCCGGAGCCCGTCAGGTCCTTGAACGCGCCGGACACCGCGTCCGCGGCGCCCAGGTTGTAGCCGGCGCGCGCCTTGCCGCGCGCGGAGAGCGCCAGCTCGGACGGGGCCAGGTAGCCGCTCACGGCCACCAGGCGCAGGTCCTGGCCCATGACGACCTTGATCTCGTTGCGGAAGACGGGGATGCCACCCACCGACTGGCTGAAGGTCGCGATGATGGCGCCCTTGCCGGTGTTGTGCATGGAGCGCAGGTTGGCGCCCGCGACGTCGTCACGCGTCAGGCGGTAGTTGTCCGCCACGGACTGCAGGTGCGCGCGCGCCGCGTTCTCCGCCGTCATGCCAGCGCGGATGACGGACTTGGACTGCGCACCGTCCTGCGTCGCCCAGGCGAACGTAGGCACGCCGAGCCGCTGCTCGGTCTGCTCGATGCGAAGCCCGCGGGACACCGCCGTGTTCGAATCCACGGCGAGAGAGCGGGAGTCCCGCTGCTCCAGGAACGCGTCGAAGTTCGACCGCTCCTTGGCCCACGCACTGGTACCCGCGATGGGCACCAGCAGCAGGCTGGTCAACAGCTTTTCCCTGAGACGCATGCGCCTTCCTTCTTGGGGGTGATGAACTGCAGGACGAGGGGACTGCGAGTGACGACGACTGCGACAGGAGAAGTCCGCCGGGGGAGGCGGGCCGCTCCTTACGGATGGTGGACCCTGGGTGGACAACAGCCCGATAGGAAACGCAGCCCAACGCCACAGGTCGCATTGGCGACGTGAGCGGGGAACTCAGCGTGGAAAGGCGGCACGCACGAGGCGAGCAGGGCGGGTGCGAAGCGCTGCGACAGGCTGGACAGTCGAGGCGCCACACCCGAACCCGGGGCGGCCCATCCGAATCGACTGTCTACGGTCACCGGCAAGCGCTGCTCTCCAACCCACTCTTCTGGCCGCGGTTGTCTTCACCGCGCCAGATTCAGTGGGAGCGCATGCTAACCAGGACACTGTTTCGTTGCATAGAGGGGGGGCCCCTCAATTTTGCGTTAGCAACCCAGTAACAATTGGCAGTCTGGAATAAGCCGTAGCGGCCAGGCGGGCGCGAGCGTGTGACACGTGGCGCGCCGCACCTTGCCTGCGGGCCCGAACCCTGTTCAGCGGCGCGAGCGCGGTGCCGGCGCGCCTTCATCCGAAGTGGGCAGTGGACCGTGGTCCAGTGGATCCTCGACCTCCGCGCCCTCCTTGCGCTGCTTGTACTGTTCCCGCACGTAGGCGACGAGCTGATCCAGGTACGACGACAGCGGGGGACACCGCACGCCGGTGCCGTCGAGCAGCTCCAGCGTGTTGTGGCAGTTGTAGATGGCCAGGTGGTTCACGTAGCTGATGGCGGCGCGCTGGGGCCGGGCCAGCTTCTCCAGCACGGGCAGCCGCAGCATCACGTCCGCGGCGCGCGCGGACAGGTTGAAGCGCGGCAGCCGCTTGTGGGACTTCTCCGCGATGAGCTCGTACACGCGCCGCGCGCTCATGGGGTTGGGGTCCACCAGGTGGAAGATGCGCCCCTTCGCGCGCGCGTCACGCGACAGCCGCCACACGGCCTCCACCACGAAGTCCACCGGGACGACGTTGAGCGGCGCCACGCCGTTGCCCGGCAGGGGCAGCGGCACCACCAGCGGGGACGTGACGAGCAGGATGCCCAGGTAGTAGGGGCCCTCGAAGCGATCGATTTCGCCCGTGCGCGAGTCGCCCACCACGCTGGACGGACGGAAGATGGTGACGGGGAGGGTGGCGGAGGCGCGCTGCACCAGCCGCTCCGCCTGGAACTTCGTCTCCTCGTAGGCGTTGCGGAAGGACTGGCCCCGGTCCAGCTCGTCCTCGGCGATGACGCCCACGCGGTCGCCGGACACGTAGCAGGTGGAGAAGTGGTTGAAGCGGGAGAGGTTCTCGCAGTCGCGCGCCAGCTCCAGCAGGTTGCGCGTGCCGTCCACGTTCACCCGCCACGCGGTCTCCTTGGGCACGCCCAGCTGCGATACCGCAGCCAGGTGGAAGATGTCCGTCACCCGTTCGCACAGGCGCTGGTACTCCTCGCCGGACAGGCCCAGGTGCATGTCCACCGCGTCACCGGTGAGCAGCTCCACGCGCGCGCCCTTCACCTTCGCCGCGAGCGACTGCGCCTCCTTGAAGGCCTTGGGCTGCACGAGCGCGTAGATGTGCCCCTTCGGGTCCTCCCGCGCGATGTGCTCCACCAGCCGCTTGCCGATGAAGCCCGGGTAGCCGGTGATGAAGTAGGTGCCAGGGCCCTGCCGCGTCTTGGACGTCTCGCTCATGCGCGGCGCAGCATAACCGCCCGTCAGCCGTGTGCGAGCATCGCCCGCCACACCGCCTCCACCTGAGGGCGGGTGGCCTCCGGCGCGCCGCTGTTGTCAATGACCCAGGTCGCGTGCTCGCGCTTGTCGTCCAGCGCCATCTGCGCCTGGAGCCGCGCCTCCGCCTGGTCCGCCAGGAGCCCGTCGCGCGTCATCAGCCGCGCCTTCTGCACCTCGCGCGGCACCCACACCACGGCCACGCCCTCCATGGCCTGGTGCAGCCCCGTTTCGATGAGCAGCGGCACGTCGTAGACGGCGTGGGTGACCCCTTCCGCCTCCAACGCCTGGAGCTTCTGGAGGAAGAGGGCGCGTATCTCCGGGTGCACGATGGCGTTGAGGGCGGCCCGCTCCTCGGCGTTCGCGAAGATGTGCGCACCCAGCTTCACCCGGTCCAGGCGGCCGTCGGGGCCCACCACGCCGGGGAAGCGCTCGTCGATGCGCCTCAGGCCGGGCGTGCCGGGCTCCACCACCTCGCGGGCGAGCACGTCCGCGTCCAGCACGCGCGCGCCCAGCTCCCGCAGCATCCGGCTCACCGTGCTCTTGCCGGAGGCGATGCCGCCCGTCAGTCCGAAGACGTGCACGGGCTACTTCGCGGCCTTGGGGGTGGTGAAGACGAAGGACTGCACCGTCTTGCCGTCCTCGTTGAAGAAGATGGCCACGCCCAGCTTCACGTAGAGGAAGTAGGTGCGGAAGTCGTCCGTCAGCTTGCGCAGGTAGCAGGGCGTGGCGGGCATGGCGCCGGCCGGGCACGCGGGGCCGTAGCTGTTCTCGATGGTGTCCTTCTCGATGACGGGCCCGGGGAACACGTCGATGCGCTCCACCATCTGGGTGGCCGGGTCCACCTTGAACTGGGCCTGGGTGGTGCCCTTGATGGCCTCCTTGGCGAAGTAGGCCAGGATCTCCTTGCCCTCCTGGCTCATGGTCCGGGACGGCTCCCCGAACTTCTTCACCACGTCCTCCTTCTTGGAGGACCCGGGCTCGATGCCCTGCCACGGCTTGGCGGAAGCAGGCAGGGAGACGGCAGCGACGGCAACGGCGAACAGGACGGCAATCACGGGGGTCCGCATCTCGACTCCTCCCTAGCGGATCAGGCAGGCACGCCTCAAGGTCCGTTACCTCAAGCCACGCAGCTGTCCGCCCGGTATTCAATCACGAACGAGACGCCTTGCCCCCTCCAGGGGCCTCTGCTACGTGCTCAAGGCATGTCTTCTCGTGCCTTCCGGGTCTTTTCCGCCCTCTTGCTCGCCGTTTCCGGCGGCCTCGCCGGCGCCGCGGACTTCACGGGCCCCGACAGCTGCAAGGGCTGCCACCCGGAGGCGTACGACGCGTGGATGAAGTCCAAGCACGCCCGTGCGACCGAGACGCTGGCGGAAGGGCAGAAGAAGGACGCGCGCTGCCTGTCCTGCCACGCGCCGGACCAGGCGGAGCAGCAGCTGGCGGCCGTCACCTGCGAGACATGCCACGGCGGCGGGCAGTACTACTCGCCGTCCTACGTGATGAAGGACCCGGAGCTGGCGCGGCTGGTGGGGTTGGTGGACCCGTCGGAGAAGCAGTGCCGCACCTGCCATGACGCGTCCTCGCCGTCCCTGCGCCCGTTCGACTTCAAGGAAGCGCTGAAGGCCATCGACCACTGGTCCGCCGAGCGCGCTCGCAAGCAGCAGACCCGGGCGGACGCCGCCCCCTCCACGCCGGCTCCGGCCACGGCGAAGAAGTAAGTGACCTCCGCTTGATCAAGATCCTCGATTCCCGCTTCGTCACCACCGCCGTGGAGCTCAAGGGGCTGCCCACGGACCACGGCGCGGAGGTGGCCTTCGTCGGCCGCTCCAACGTCGGCAAGTCGTCCATGATCAACGCCCTGACGAACCGGCGGAAGCTGGTGCGCGTGTCCAACACGCCGGGGCGTACCCGCACGCTCAACTTCTTCGACATCGACCTGGACCGCGACGGCGTGCGCCACACGGTGCGCCTGGCGGACCTGCCCGGCTACGGCTTCGCCAAGGCGAGCAAGGCGGACAAGGCCCAGTGGCAGGAGATGATCACCACCTACCTCAAGAACCGGCACCGGTTGGAGGTGGTGGTGAGCATCATCGACGCGGAGATTGGCCCCACGCCGGAGGACATGCAGACGCTGGACTACCTCCAGGAGCACAACCGCCGCATCCTCGTCGTGGCCACCAAGGTGGACCGGCTGACGAAGGCGCAGCGCAAGCCCCGGCTGCACAAGGTCGCGGAGCAACTGGAGCTGCCCCGCGAGGCGGTCATCCCGTTCTCCTCCACGGAGAAGCTGGGCGTGGAGGAGGTCTGGGGCACGCTGCTGGACACCTTCGGCAAGGCCACCCGCGTCTGAGGCTGCCGGCCGTAGGCGCGCTGTGGTAGCACCCCCGGCGTGTCCCAGAACGGCAAGACGAATGGTGGTGGTTCGCCCCTCGCGCCTCGCGAGGAGCGTCAGCGGTTGATGCGCCTGTCCCCGCGCCAGCGGGTGGCGGCGCTCTTCGACGCGGAGGACACGCCCGCGCTGGTGCGCTCGCTGCCCGCGGAGGACCTCTACGTCACCATCCAGGAGGTGGGGCTGGCGGACACGACGGAGCTCGTGCAGCTGGCGTCGCCCGCGCAGTTCCGCACCTTCGTGGACCTGGGCGGCTGGGCGAAGGACAAGCTGGATCCGCACGCGGTGCTCACCTGGCTGCGCGCCGCGCGCGGCGACGAGCCGGAGGACTTCCTGCGCAAGGTGCACGCGGTGGACCTGGAGGTGGTGGAGACGCTCCTCAAGGAGTTCACCGTCGTCCACGACCTGGAGGAGAACCCGGACGTCAACCCGCAGGGCATGACGATGGAGACCCCGGAAGGGCGCTACCTGGTGGAGGTGAAGGTGGAGGGCGTGGAGATGTCCGCCATGCGCGCGCTCCTCAATGACCTCATCGCGGAGAACCCCTTCGAAGCGGTGCGCCTCTTCGAGGCCGTGCGCTGGGAGATTCCCTCCGAGCTGGAGGAGACCGCGTTCCAGTTCCGCCGCGCGCGCCTGTCCGACCTGGGCTTCCCGTCGCTGGAGGACGCGCTCGCCCTCTTCAGCCGAGTGGACGTGCCGCCGCGCCCCACGGGGCCCGGGACGCCCGCGCTCACCGCCACGGGCGGCCACCTGGACTACCTGGAGGCGGCCTTCCGGGACCTGTCCGACGTGGAGCGGATGAACGCGGAGGACGAGCTGCGGGAAGTGGCCAACGCGGTGCTCGTCGCGGAGCTGGGCGACCCGGGCGACCTGGACGCCGTGCGCCGCGTGGGCGAATGGGTGCGCGACTACCTGTCGCTGGGCCTGGAGCACCTGACGGGCGCCGACCCCGCGAAGGCGCCGGACGTGCTGCGGGATACGCCCCTGCGCCGCGTCTTCCAGGTGGGCTTCACGCTGACGCTCCAGCTCAAGTACCGCGCGGATCGACTCTTCAAGGCACCCTTCATGAAGCTGGAGGACGTGCCGCTGGTGCTCCCGGAGGAGGCCGCCGCGCTGGAGGCCCTGCGGCGCAAGCGTCCCCGGCGGGCGCTGCGCGTCCCGGGCGCGGAGCCCGTTCCGTTCCGTTCGCTGCGGGAGGTGGCCGGTTCGGAAGCACTGCTCGCGCGCGCGGAGGGACAGGTGGCGGCGCTGGGCGCGCTCCTGGGCGGCTCCGAGGACGCGGCGCACACGGTGCTGGCGCGCTTCGGCGTGTCGCTGGACGTGCTGGGCGTGGAGCGGCTGTGGGCGGCGGTCGTGTCCATGGCCGTGCTGGAGGAGGGCGTGGACGTGCGGCCCGTGCCGCTGGGGCGCACGGTGGAGCTGGGCCAGCGCCTGTTCGAAGGCACTCCGGATGCACCTCGCCTGCGTGCGAGCGCGGCGGAGCGCGCGGTGGCGGCGCTTTCGCCCGTGGTTCCGGAGCCAGCGCGTGAGGAGCTGCGTCGGGTGGTGAACGTCACGCTGGCGCGGCTTTTGTCGGAGCTGGGGCCGGCGTGGCTGCGCGAGGGCCGTTTGGATCTGATCGCCTCCGCGGTCCTACCGATGGAGAGCGCCCCGGTCCCGTAGCTTTTTCAGCCTTGCCCGGCCCGGCGGTCGGGGGCGAGCCCGCAACCTCCCGAAGATACAGGCCTCCCGCGTTGCCATCTTCTGGCACGCGCGCTGCTTTGCCCCTCGCCCGCTAGCTGTTTGCAAACCGCTGTTTGCAAACAGCAGACGGAAATCCACGAGGGCCAGGGGCACGCGTGTGACGGGACGAGCGACCGACAGCGAAGGGGTGGCGTACATGGGACCGGGCGCGGTGGGGCAGCGTCGCGACGTACTGGCTTTCTACATGCTCGCGGGGTTCGCGGCGGTGATGTACGCGGTGCCGGGTGAGTGGATCCCCGCGCTGGAGCCGCTGCGGCTCGCGCTGCTGACTTCAGGGCTTGGCGCGGGCCTGATGGTGATGCGCCGCATTGGCAAGGCGGAGCCTCTCTTCTTCGACGGCGCGCGGGGCATCGCGCTGCTGGCGTTCTCGTCGCTGGCGTTCTGCTCGGTGGCGTGGAGCGTGAACCCGGAGGTGACGCGCTTCCAGGGCGTGGAGCTGCTCAAGCTCACGGCCATCTACGTGACGCTCGTCAACGTCATCACCACGCCCAAGCGGCTGGCGGTGGTGGCCGGCGCCATGGTGCTGGGCGCCATCGTGACGTCCATTGGCGTCATCAACTGGTACATCGTCGGCGAGAACATGGTGGAGGGCTTCCGTTCGCGCTGGGTCGGCGTGTACGCGGACCCCAACCACATGGCCATGAACATGGTGCTGGTGGTGCCGCTCGCGGTGGCGTTCCTCGCGCGCAAGAGCACCCCGTGGGTGTTCCGCGTGCTGTGCGCGGTGTCCGCGGTGCTGGCGGTGGTGGCCATCGTGTTGTCGCACTCGCGCGGTGGCTTCATTGGCCTGTCGGTGGCGATGGCCATGTGGGCCATCCGCGAGAAGCGCCGCATGCAGGCCATCGTGCTGGGCACCGTGTTCGTCGCGGGCCTGGCGGTGTTCGCGCCCAAGAGCTTCTGGCAGCGCAATGAGACGGTGGCGTCGTTCCACGAGGACGCGTCCGCCATGGGCCGCGTCTACGCGTGGCAGGTGGCCAGCCGCATGAGCCTGGACAAGCCGCTGCTCGGCGTGGGCGCGGGCGGCTTCCGCTACGCCTGGTTCGAGTACGCGCCGCCCGAGGCGCACCGCGCCTACGTGGCGCACAACATCTTCCTCGACGTCATCGGGGAGCTCGGGTGGATTGGCCTCCTGTGCTTCCTGGTGTTCTCGGGCGGAGCCGTGGGCGGGGCCGCGGCCGCGTCGTCGGACTCGGAGATGGGATGGCTGGCACGCGCCTTACTGGCGGCGGTGGCGGGCTACCTCGTCTGTGATTTGTTCTCGGGCTACATCCTGTCCGCGCACTGCTACGTGCTCTTCGGCTTGGCCGCGAGCGCGCACCGCATCGCGCAGGCACGGGAGCGAGCCCTGGCGGTGGGGAGGCAACCGGCGATGAGTCCCGCGCCGGTGGCCACGTGGGAGGGGTCTGGGCATGCGGCGTGAGGATGCGCGGATGGGGCAGGAGCCCCTCCGCCTGGTGCAATTCACCCGGTCGTTCCACATTGGCGGCACCGAGGTCCAGGTGCTGGAGCTGCTGCGAGGCCTGCCCTCCAGCTATCAATTACAGGTGTCTGTGTTGGAGGACGCCGGGCCCTTGATGGGCTCGGTCTGGAAGCTGGGGCACGCGCCGGAGGTGTTCTCACTCAAGGGCTCGCTCGTGCAGCCCAACACGCTGCTGCAGATCCACCGGATGGCCCGCTGGCTCAAGCAGCACCGCGTCCAGCTGGTGCACGTGCATGACTTCTACTCCAGCATCATCGCGGTGCCGGCCGCGAAGCTCGCGGGCGCGAAGGTCATCGTCGGCCGGTTGGACCTGTCCCACTGGCAGGGCAAGGCCCGCCGCCTGCTGCACGCGCAGATGACGCGCATGGCGGATCACGTCATCGCCAACGCGGAGGCCATCCGCCAGCTGCTCATGAACGAGGAGGGGCTGCCCGCCTCACGCATCTCCGTCATCCACAACGGCCTGGACCTCCAGCGCTTCGATGCGCGCGCGGCGGAGGGGCTCAAGGACACACTGCCCGACACCAGCGGCGTGCCCACGGTCCTCCACGTGGCCAACATGAACCACCCCGTGAAGCGGCAGGAGGACCTGCTGCTCGCCCTTGCCATGCTGCGTCATGAGGGCACGAAGCTGAACGCGTGGTTCGTGGGAGACGGGCCGCGCCGGCCGGGGTTGGAGAAGATGGCGCACGAACTGGGGGTGGCGGACGGGGTGCACTTCCTCAAGCACCGCACGGACGTTCCGGCCCTCTACGGTCAGGCCACCTTCGGCGTCCTGTGCTCCACGGCGGAGGGCATGTCCAACGCAGTGATGGAGGGCATGGCGGCGGGGCTCCCCATGGTCGTGACGCGGGTGGGCGGCAATCCGGACCTCATCGCGGACGGCGAGCGGGGCCTGGTGGTGGAGCCGGAGCGGCCCGCCCAGCTGGCCCAGGCCTTCCGCCGGCTGCTGGCCAACCCCAAGGAGGCCCGGAAGATGGGCAAGGCCGCCCGGGGCTTCGTCGCCCGCGAGCTATCCCTGGAGAAGATGGTGCGCCGACATGACGCGCTGTACCGCCAGGTGGCAGGACTGCCCCCAGGCTGAAACCGCCCCCAGGGGCCGGCAAATGTCAGACCGATCCGGATAATCCACGCCCGTCCTCAGCAATTGGGGGCGGGCGCGTTTCGTAGAAAAGGGAGGCGGTTGCTCCCCGAGGACCTGCGTGTGCGCAGGTTATAGATGGGAATAGCTAGATTTTCGTGGAGATTGGTGGGCAAGGCGTGGTAATGGCGCCTCGGGTGTTGCCGGAGGTGGCAAGCGTGCCCACCCTGGGTGTGGCGGATCAGGCGGGTGGAGGAATCACCGCCGGTACGCAGGGGTTTTTGAAGGAAACGGACGCCGAGCGCGGGGCCCGGGACGCGGGACGCGGGGCGGATGGCTGGAAACATGAAGGTGGCGTGGGGTGGGCCGACAGGCCGCTCTCCACATCCGCCGCGACTTTACGAGGCCCTGCCAGTCGGCACGCGGCCCGGGGCGCTCGCCGGTAAAACTCCAAGGTGCCGGCGAGCGCTCTCTTTTTTTGCCTCACAGCGCCGCATCCGTGCGTCCTTCAGGGTCGTCTCCGCGAGGAGGACGCACCGGGTGGGATACGGGCGTCAGGCGTCCTCGACCAGATCGAACCGCTGGCCCACGCCCTTCACCAGGGCGACGTCGTAGAGCGCGCGGGCCAGGGCCACGTCCTGCACGGCGAGGCCGGTGGAGTCGAAGACGGTGACCTCGGTGCCGGTGCGGCCGGGCTTCCGGCCAGCGACGACCTCTCCCAGGGTACCGGCGAGCTGCTCGGCCTGGATGAGCCCGTCGTGCAGCGGCACGTTGACCTCGCCGGAGTGGAGCGCCTGATCCGCGTCGTCGATGAAGACGCGCCCTTCGACGAGCAGTCGCGGATCCAGCTCCTGCTTGCCGGGAGCGTCCGCGCCCATGGCGTTGATGTGGGCGCCGGCCTGGACCCACTCACGGCGGACCACCGGGGCGCGCGCGGGCGTGGCGGAGCAGACGATGTCCGCGCCAGAGGCCTCCTGGAGGCTCACCACGCGGCCGCCCTTCTCCTTCTGGAGCGCCTCCGCGGCCTGGGCGGACGCGTCCGCCAGCAGCAGCTCCAGGTCCCCGAAGAGGGCGCGGTGCGCGTCGATGAGGACACGCGCCTGCACGCCGCAGCCCACGAGCCCCAACGTGCGCGGCTTCTTCTTCGCCAGGTACTTGGACGCGATGCCGCCGGCGGCGCCGGTGCGCCACGCGGTGAGCAGCGTGCCGTCCAGGATGGCCAGCGGGGAGGCGGTGTCCGGGTCGCTGAGCACGTACACGGCGCGCACCGTGGGCAGCCCGTGCTTGCGAGGGTTGTTCGGATGGGCGTTGACCCACTTCACGCCGGCCGCGCCGTCGAGGAACGCGGGCATGGCGCGGAAGTCGCCGTCGTACTTCGGCAGGGACAGGTACACCTTGGGGGGCATGAGCGCGTCACCGCGGCCATGCGCCAGGAAGGCACGCTCGACGGCTTCCAGTCCGAGCTCGACGGTGTAGAGGCCGCGCAAGTCCTTGGCACTGAGGAGAAGGGTGGGCATGGGCGCCGCTATAGCCAACCGCCCCTGACCGTGTGCGTCGTGTCCGATGTGCAATGTCTGCCATTGGGCATTGTCACAATCACTACCCGGAGCAGGTAGGCAGGCACGGATAATGGGGAAAGGCGGGTTCAGGATAGGCTGGGGGCGATGAAGACCTCCCGGCCCACTGAAGACACCGGTTCCCAGGCGCCGAACACAGGCCACCCGACGGGTGACTCCAGCGCGCCGGAGCGTCCGCTCCATGCGACGCGCGTGGGCCGCTACGTGTTGCTGGCGCGGCTGGGCAAGGGCGGCATGGGCGAGGTCTTCGAGGCCTTCGACCCGGAGCTGCGCCGCACCGTCGCCATCAAGCTCCTTCACGAGCGGCGTCTGCCTGACGAGGAGGAGGACGCCCGCGCGCTGCGGCTGGTGCGCGAGGCCCAGGCCATGGCGCGCCTGTCCCACCCGAACGTGCTCACGGTGCACGACGTGGGCACACACGAGGGCCGGGTGTTCATCGCCATGGCGCGGGTGGAGGGCGGCACGCTGCGGCAGTGGCTGCGCGAGGGGCCGCACCCGCAGCGCCAGGTGCTGTCGGTGTGTCGGGCGATGGGGCAGGGGCTCGCGGCGGCGCACGCGGCGGGGCTGGTGCACCGCGACTTCAAGCCAGACAACGTGCTGCTGGGCCGCGACGGCGGCGTCTGGGTGACGGACTTCGGCATCGCGTCCGACGCGGGCGTGGGTACGGAGGCAGGGCCCGCGGTGCCACCGGCCGCGCTGTTGGAGGGGCCGCTCGACACAAGGCTCACTGCGACGGGCGCGCTGGTGGGGACGCCCGCGTACATGGCGCCGGAGCAGTACGCAGGCCGGGGCCCGGACGCGCGCGCGGATCAGTTCAGCTATTGCGTGTCCGTCTACGAGGCGCTCACCGGTCAGCGCCCCTTCGAGGAGGGGACGCTGCGGCGCATGGCCGTCACGCTGCTGGATTCGCAGCGGGCCCCCCAGGGCGCGGTGGTGCCCCGGGTGGAGCTGGAGCCGCCCGCGCATCCATCCGTCCCTGGCTGGGTGCACCGCGTGCTCGCGCAAGGCCTGGCGGTGGCGCCGGAGCAGCGCTTCGCGTCCATGGAGGCGCTGCTGGCGGCGCTGGAGCGCGACCCGGAGGCGGGACGGAAGAAGCTCGCGGGCCGCTCCATCGCGGTGGTGGCCGGGCTCTTCCTGGGCGTGGGCGTGGCGTGGGTGCGTCCCACGCCGTGCAGCGGCGCGCCCAAGCTGTTCGCCCGCGTGTGGGGCCCTACGCAGAAGGCGGCGGTGGCGGAGGCCTTCGAGAAGAGCGGCGCGAAGGACGCGGATGGCGCCTTCGACCGGGTGGAGCGCGCGCTGGATGCCTACGCGTCCGAGTGGAGCCGCATGCACCGCCAGGCCTGTGAGGCCACGCGCGTGACGGGAGAGCAGCCGGAAGCGCACCTGGCGCTTCGCATGTCGTGCCTGGATCGGCGCCTGCGGGCGGTGGACGCGCTGGGGGCTGAGTTGGCGCACGCGGATGTGGCGCTGGTGCAGCGCAGCGCGGAAGCGGTGGATTCGCTGCGCGGCGTGTCTGGCTGCGCGAACGTGGAGGCGCTCTCCGCCGCGGTGCCCCCGCCGGAGGACCAGGCGGCGCGCACCCGCGTGGACGCCGTGCGCAAGGACGTGGCGCATGCGCAGGCGCTGCTCGACACGGGCCGCTACGCGCAGGCGGTGCCCGTGGCCAAGGCCGCAGTGGAGGCGGCGCACGTGACGCACTACCGGCCCGTGGAGGCGGAGGCGCTCCACGTCCTGGGCTGGGCCCACCACCGCATGAGCCAGTCGCGCGACGCGCGGGCTACGTGGCACGAGGCCATGGCCGCCGCCACGGCGGGACGGCATGACGAAGTGGCGCTCCAGGTGGCCACGGAGCTGGTGCTCGGATTGAGCGGGGATCCCGAGTGGTTCCCCGAGGCCCACCTGTGGAGCGCCCAGGCGCACGCGCTCATCGAACGGTTGGGCTCCGCGCCGGACCTGGAGGGACGGCTCGCCAACCACGAGGGCATCCTCGCGCTGAACGAGGAAGCGCTCGACGCGGCGGCGGAGCACTACACGCGGGCCCTGGCGCTGCGCGAGCGCACCCTGGGGCCCACTCACGTGGACACCGCGAAGGTCTACAACAACCTGGGCATGGTGATGCTGCGCCAGGGCAAGAAGGCGGAGGCCACCGCGCTGTACCAGAAGGCGCTCGCCATCTACGAGGAGCGGCTGGGCCCGGTGCATCCGCTGCTCGCGGGCACGCTCACCAACCTGGGCTTCGCGGAGCAGGAGTCAGGAAACCTGCCGAAGGCGCTGGAGTGGTTGCAGCGCGCGTACACGTTGCAGCAGCAGACGCTGGGGCCGCTCAATTCCCAGACGTTGTTGCTGCTCCACGACATCGCGCTGGTGCAGGAGTCGCTGGGCGCGCCGGACCGGGCGCTCGCGCTGCACCGGCAGGCGCTGGAGGGCATGCGTCAGGGCTTTGGCGCGGAGAGCCGCGAGGCCATTGATTCCCTGAAGGCCTTGGCGGGCGCGGAGGAGCGGCTGGAGCGGGACACGGACGCGCTCGCGCACTTCCAGGAAGGGCTGACGCTCCAGCGCAAGGTGTTGCCGCCGGAGGAGTTCGCGGTGGAAACGCTGGAAGAGGACGTGGGGCGGCTGATGGTGGCGCAGGGCCGTCCGAAGGAGGCGGTGCCGCTGTTGCGCGCGGCGCTGGATTCCAAGTCGCGCTCGCTGGGCGCGGAGCATGCGCGGACCATCCACAGCCGCACCGCGCTGGGGCTCGCGTACTTCCTGCTGGGGCAGGGCGACAGCGCGCGTGAATTGCTGGAGACCTCCGAGCGGGTGCTGGCGCCGCTGGGTTGGAACCCCGTGGATGCGGCCATGACGCACTTCGCGCTCGCGCAGGCGCTCTGGAGCCAGCCCGCGGAGCACGCGCGGGCGCTGACGCTGGCGAAGCAGGCCGAGGATGGCTTCACCCAGGGCGGCTCCATGACACGGCGCGAACTGGCACAGGTGAAGCAATGGATTGCCAGTCGTTGAGTCTCACTGTCATTGGATTTGACCGCTATTGATGGAATTGCAGTGAAGGCTTGGAGTGGTCTGGGAAATCCGGATTGCCTAACATGCGGCCTTGTCGGAAGGCCGGGCGCCATGCCGGCGTCCTCCTCGGACCAAGGAGCCATCCATGAAGCCTGGAATCGCGTTGCTGCTGTGCACGGGTCTGGCATTGACGGCGTGCGGTGGAGCGATGACGCCCGAGGAGGCCGCCGCCGAGGAGACGCCGCTGGCCACATCGGAGGCCGCGCTGATCACGTGTGGCGATTGGGTTGGATGGAGTGACACCGGCCTGACGAGGTGTTTGGCCAATCCAGACTGTGGGACCAACTGGGTTTGTGAGCCGAGGCTGAAGGCGGACGAGGCTCCGTCCCTCGACAATGGACCCCAGCAGCGGCCACCGGTGTGCCCCGCGGGCCAGGTGGCCGTCCCGTACACCAACTCGGGCAAGATGCGTTATCAGTTCCAGTACCGGGCGTGCCACGACGAGGCCGGCAACTACACGCACACGGAATATCAATACCGGAACTACGCCAGCAGCTGCATCAGCTGCTGATCAGCTCCACCACCAGGCCGCCGCGGCAAGCAGGCTTCCCGCCACGGACACGGCCACCCACTTGAGCCACGATGCCTGTGAGGACGGTGGCGGCGGCTCGGAAGGCCGGAACCGCTTCACTGGCTCTGGGAGCGGAGCCTGCTCCTTCACGGGAGCGGGCTCCGGTGGCCGGGACACGGGACGCTGGGGCCTCAACGCCTGGGTCGGCGCCTCCGAGCGCAGAGGAGGCGCGGGCTCCAGGGGCAGGGTGGGCGGCACCTCCGGCTTCATCACCTCCGTGGGCGCGGGGGCGGGCGGTTCCGGCAGGGCCGGACGGAGCCTCCGGGGCTTGGCCGGGACGCCGGTGGGCGGCTCCATCAGCCGGGACGGAAAGAGCGGGGACTCGCCCAGCCGGGCCAGCTCCGCGCGGAGCTCCTTCGCCACGGCGGCGGCCTCCGTGGGCCTGCCCTTGCGGTCCTTGGCGAGCAGGGCTTCCACCAGCGACACCAGCGACGCGGGAATCCCCGGGCGCTGCGGCATGAGCGGTGGCGGAGCGTCATACAGCACCGACTCCATCAGTGCGCGGCCGCGCTGGATGGGGAACGGCCGACGTCCGGCGAGCAGTTCGTAAAGACAGATGCCCAGCGAGTACAGGTCCGCGCGCGCGTCCAGGACGTCGTCGCGGATCTGCTCCGGGGACATGTATGCCAATTTCCCCATCACCACGCCGGACGTCGTCTGCGTGCCTTCGGACGTCTTCACGATGCCGAAGTCGGCAATCTTCACCGTGCCGGTGTAGGACAACAGCAGGTTGTCCAGGGACACGTCGCGGTGGATGAGCTCCATCCACTTGCCCGACTCCGGGTTGACGAACTGGTGCACATACGCGAGCCCGTCACACGCCTGCGCGATGGCATCCAGGATGGGGCCCAGCGGCAGCAGCTCTGGCCGGCTCGCCGCGTGGACGTGCGCGAGGCTGGAGCCCGCGACGTACTCCATGGACAGGTAGACCTGGTCGTCGATGACGCCCGTCTCCAGCACCCGCACCACGTTGAGGTGGTCCAGTCCGGCGGCGACCTCCGCCTCACGCAGCAGGCGGCGGCGGAAGCGGACGTCGGCGGCGTGCTCGGAGTGGATGCGCTTGAGGACGACCGGCTCTTCCCAGCCCTCGCGTTCCGCGAGCGAGACGCGCCCCATGCCGCCTTCACCAATGTCCCGCAGGACGCGGTACGGCCCGAATCGCTGGACGTCGTTCATTCCGGGGCAAGCCTACCGTCACTCTCGCCCGGAACGCAGGATCACGCCGTGGGTCAGCCGCCGACCCGGGCCGAGTCGCTGGCCTGGAGGTCCTCTTCGGCCCCGATGCGGCCCTGGCCACTGCCGGAGTGCTTGGAGCCCGCGGACCGGGAGCTATCGCCCGTCGCCACCCGGCCACGGTGAGAGCCTTCCGGCGCGGCCCCACCCAGCAGCTTCGCGAACAGGTCGCGGAGCTTCTCGACCAGCTTCTCCACGGGGGACGACGGCTTCGACCCGGCCGTACCCGGCGCTCCGCTATCCGCAGGCACGAAGCTGCACGAGACCGTACCGGAGTGACCACCGCCCTGGCCCCTCACGCTGGAGCCGGAGGCGCAGGGCCGCGCCTTGCCGCCGTCGCCCACCGGGCCGCGATGGAGGCGGTCCTGGATCGAGATGCCGGGCTGGTCATGCGTGGGGCCACCCTGGAACTGGTCCGGGGGATCCTTGTAGCCCTGGGCGCTGGAGGCGCTGCCCTTGCCGCCGCCGAGAATGCTCTGTCCGGACGCACGGTGCACCGGAAGCTGGGTGGACTGCTCGGGCTGCGTGGAGCACGACGGCGGGCGGGCGATCTTCACGAAGCACCTCAGGACGGAGTTCCTGAAACCATCATCGGACCCACCACGTTCCAAGTTTCCGAGGAGTCCCGGAAAACCGAAGACGCGTCTGGGGTGCAGCGCGTCAGCGTTCAAAGCCAGACAGCGCTTCCGCGCCCACCAGAAGGTGGAGGGAAGGGGTGCGACAGGTATGGTGCGGCGCGATGACGACCGCCCCGCGCCCCAAGAGCGTTCCTCCTGAAGCCACCTTCGATGCCTCCACCAAACTCTGGCGATGCGGAGGTCCCAACGACGCGCGCGAGCGCCTGTGGATCCATCCGTCGGGCCTCCTGCTGCTCGACGCCACGCGCAAGGACGGCAAGCTGGATGGAGAGATCAAATGGTCGCTCGGCATCCACGAGATGTCGGAGCACGCACCGCGCCTGGCCATGCAGGAGGCGCTTGGGCTGCCGAGCGGGCCGAACAATACGATGATCGCGACGTTCGCGGACGGCGCGCTGGTCGAGGTGCGCTTCCGCCCCGGCTTCGACTTCCCGGACGAGCTGCGGATTGAACTGCGTGATGGCGTCATCGACGGCGCCCTCGAGTGGGTCGTCGGCCCGGTCGATGGCGCCCTGTTCGAGTACGCCGGCACGAAGCTCCTGCACAAGATCTTCAAGGTCCCGAAGCCCTGGCCTCATCGCCTGACGGCGGTGTTCGCCAAGGGCAAGCTGAAGAGCACGACGTTCTTCGCCAAGGACGGCACGCCGCTCGACGTGAGCAAGCCCACGCTCACCGAGTGGGGGGAGAGCACCGAGGCGAGCACCCTGGCCGGCTACATCGAGCGCGGTGACTTCGCGGCCGACGCGGCGCGCTTCTTCCCGAAGGCGCCCCGCGTGTCGAAGCCCGGCAGCAAGAAGGTTCGTGCCGTTCCCGCGGGTCGCGCGCTGGACGAAGTGGTGACGGGCGGTGGCGTGCCGTCGATGACCCTCGCCTTCGACTTCGACAGCTACGGCTTCGACTGCAAGAAGGAGGACCTGGCCGGTGCGAACGACGACAAGTACGTCGGCATCGCGAGCGACGGCTCCGGCGAGATGTTCCTCCTCGACGTCACGACGGGAGCGGTCGTCCGCTACGCGCACGAGGAGGGCTCTGTCTCGCCGGCCTTCGACTCACTCGATCAGCTCGCCTTCGCGCTCCTCCGCGTAGAGGCGGCCGCGAAGAAGCTGATCCCGAAGGCGAAGGTCTCGGCGTTGTTCAAGCGGCTGGACCTCAAGGTGGCCGCCGCGCTCCTGAAGGAGTACTGAGCGCACGGTCGCGGGAGGAACGGCGTCTTCAGTCCCTCCGGTGGGGCGTGCAGGGGGGATCGCCCTGCGTCCCGCCGGAGTTGCCCCGGCCGCCCGCGCGGATGCTGCTGCCGGAGGCGGTCGTGCCCGGGCCGCCGGGGCCCTGTGAGGGCTTGAACTTGTCCCGGTCCTCGATGCCCTGTCCGCCACTCGAGGCGCTCGCGCCGACGCGGATGCTGCTGCCTGAAGCACCCTGCTTGCTGTCACCCACGTTCGAGCTGGCCACCGGACCGTCGAAGACGTCGGAGGGGCTCTGCTCCGCGGGCGGCTTCGGCGGGACCGGCTGCGGCACGGAAGGGCGCGGCGTCGAGGTCGGCGACGCGGGCGGGGACGACGGCGGACGGGAGATCTTCAGGGCGCACCTCGAAGGGCGGAAGACGTCCCACCATCATCGCCCGGGGCCTGTCCCGAGTTTCCTGTGTCACCAGGAAGACAGGTTACCTGCCCCGGAGGGCAGGTGGGCCTATGCGGGCATGCCTTCGCGAGCGTCCACGCCAATCACGTCGCGCACGGAGGCGAAGCCGTCACGGGCCAGCAGGGCGCCCAGCTCCGGGAGGATGCGGTCCGCCATGCCCGGGCCTTCGTAGATGAAACCCGTGTACACCTGCACCACGGTGGCGCCCGCGCGCAGCTTTTCGTAGACGTCCTGCGCGGTGAACACGCCGCCCACGCCGATGAGGGGCAGGGCGCCCTTGCTGCGCTGGTACGCGCGGCGGATGACGGCGTTGGACAGCTCGCGCACGGGGGCGCCGGACAGGCCGCCGGCCTCCTTCGAGTGCTTGTGCTCGAAGGGGCGGGTGAGGGTGGTGTTGGTGGCGATGAGCCCGGACAGCCCTCGCGCCATCGCCACGTCCACCACTTCATCCACGGCCTCGGGCGTGAGGTCCGGGGCGATCTTCAGGAACAGCGGCGTGCCCGGGGCCACCGGGAAGGCCGGTCGCTGTCGGCGACCGGATGAAGTGCTGCCCGCGCGGACATGCTCGCGACGGTGAGCTGTGCGGAAGACTGCGGCTTTCACGTCCGGGGGCCATATGCGTTGGATGCTTGGGCTGCTGCTCGTTGTCAGCTGCGCGCCAGCTGGAGTGCACCGGCTAACGCCCGAGGAGGTGTGGCGGGAGGCGGGAACGACGGCAGGATGTCGCTATGACACGCACGACATCTGCACCGCGGCGCTGTGTGCCGGCGAGGGCTGCGCGCTGTACCGCTGCGAGGACCTGGTGCCCGGGCGCGTGGTGCGGACGCGAGGCGCCACGGTGGCACCACTCCTCGTCGCGCCTGGAAGTGGCGCGCAACGCAACTGGGGAAATGCCCAGGGACTTCCAGGCGGTGCGCAGCCCATCATGGTGTTTCGCTGGCACAGGCGAGAGCCGCTGCCCAGCGAACTGCGTCGGCAGCAGGCCATTGAAGAATGGGCGAGGCGACCGAAGGAGCGGCACCACATCTTCCCCCAGGCCTTCGAGCGTCGCTTCGCGCGCAGAGGCATCGATGTCCACCAGTACGTGATTGCCATTGATGCCGACCTGCATCACAAGATTCACCGCGGAGAGGCAGGCGGGCCGTGGAATCGCGAGTGGGAGGAATGGCTTCGCATGAAACAGGACCGTGCCAGGAAGGTGGAATACTTCGAGCAGGCGTCGGCCATGATTCAGAAGCACGGCCTCTTCGGCCTGACGATGACGTACTGGCAAGTCGTCGACCTGAGTCCCCAACCCGTAAGGGAGGACTGATGCGGTACTACGAAGTGCGCGCGTCGCAGGGGCCATGGCGGTGGAGCGGGCGCTACGACGCCGAGCATCGATGGGTGCTGCCAGGAGTGGACTGTCCGCGCTGCGGAACCTGGGCGGGCGCGGGCGCGTACCCGACGGTGGACTTGAGCGGGACGGGGGCACTCGCGAAGGAGCTCGAGGAGACGCTCTTGCCGACGACGGTGGCCGAGTACCGCCGGATGGCCGCGGCCATCACGCCCTGGGTGGCGGTGGACCAGGAGGTGACGCCAGGCTGCGCCTTTGGGCCACTTCGGGGCACCGCGTCCGGTGACTTCGGTCCGCTGACGGCATGGCCTGGCTGGCAGCTGCTGGTGCGCGAGGACGCACGGGCGGCCCTTCGCGAACTGCCGCTGCAAGGCGTGGAGGCGGTGCCGGCGCAGCTGCAGGGGAGCAGGGGACAGCTGTACGAGGTGGAGGCGCGCCCCATCGGCCGCGCCCACTACGCCTCGGTGACGCCGGACAGCCCGTCCTGCGACTACTGCGGCCACCAGGGCGGCTTCAGCCTCGCCACCGACTGGGCGCTGGACGCGGCCACTGTGTCATCGAGCGACGTGTTCCGCGTATGGGGAACGGGGGTGATGGTGGTCTCCGAGCGGTTCGCCGCGACGCTGGACAAGCTGGGCCCGAGCGACGTCGAGCTGCGCGAAGTGCCGACACACTGACGGAGCCGTGTCAGGAGTTGCGCGGAGAGTCCTGGGCGACTTCCCCGGCGTAGGGGTGACTCAGGAGCGCGAAGAAGAGGACTCCCCTAGCGAGCGTCCACGCCAATCACGTCGCGCACGGAGGCGAAGCCGTCACGGGCCAGCAGGGCGCCCAGCTCCGGGAGGATGCGGTCCACCATGCCCGGGCCCTCGTAGATGAAGCCCGTGTACACCTGCACCACGGTGGCGCCCGCGCGCAGCTTCTCGTAGACGTCCTGCGCGGTGAACACGCCGCCCACGCCGATGAGGGGCAGGGCGCCCTTGCCGCGTTGGTACGCGCGGCGGATGACGGCGTTGGACAGCTCGCGCACGGGGGCGCCGGACAGGCCGCCGGCCTCCTTCGAGTGCTTGTGCTCGAAGGGGCGGGTGAGGGTGGTGTTGGTGGCGATGAGCCCGGACAGCCCGCGCGCCATCGCCACGTCCACGACTTCATCCACGGCTTCGGGCGTGAGGTCCGGGGCGATCTTCAGGAACAGCGGCGTGCCCGGGGCCACGGCGTCCATCCGCTCGCGCACGGCGAGCAGCAGCGCGGACAGCGCCTCCGGCTCCTGCAGCTTGCGCAGGCCCGGCGTGTTGGGCGAGGACGCGTTGACGACGACGTAGTCCCCCAGCGACGCGAGCGCGTCCACGCACGCCACGTAGTCGTCGACCGCGCGCTCCAGCGGCGTGTCCTTGTTCTTGCCGATGTTCACGCCCAGCGGGCCGGGCTTCCACGAGCGGGCCTTGAGGCGCTCCGCCGCGGTGGCCGTGCCGTGGTTGTTGAAGCCCATGCGGTTGATGACCGCGCGGTGCTCCGGCAGGCGGAACAAGCGCGGCTTTGGGTTGCCGGGCTGGGGCTTCGGCGTGACGGTGCCAATCTCCACCGCGGAGAAGCCGCAGGCGAACAGCCCGTCCACGGCCTCCGCGTCCTTGTCCAGCCCGGCGGCGAGCGCCACCGGGTGGGCGAACTTCAGCCCCGCCAGCTCCACGGACAGGTCCATGGGCGCGAGGCGCAGCGTGTGCTCGCGCATGGCGCGGCAGCGGGCGTTCCACTTCCCCAGGGCCGCGAGCCCCGACATGCCCAGCCGGTGCGCGGGCTCCGGGGGCAGGCTGAAGAGCAATGCGCGAGTCAGGCCGTACATGCGTCAGGCCGGGATGAAGGACGCCTCGCGCGCCCACGCGAGTGCCTGGTCCACCTGCTCGGTGGTGAGCAGGTTGTTGGACTCGACGATTTCAATCTCCCGCCGCATGTCCGTCTCCAGCAGGTAGGGGCCGTCCGTGTTGATGGTGAACTTCACCTTGCGGTCCCAGAACGTCTGCATGATGTGCTTGAGCTCCTGCAGGTCCGCCACGGCCTTGGTGTGGATGTTGGACGTGGGGCACAGCTCCAGCGTGATGTTGTTCTCGCGAAGAATCTTCATCGCGGACTCGTCGTACGCGGCGCGGATGCCGTGGCCGATGCGGTGGGGCTTGAGCTTCTCCACCGCCGCCATCAGGCCGTTGGCGCCCGTGCCGGCCGTCTCGCCGGTGTGCACGGTGCACTTGAGGCCGGCCTTGCGAGCGCGGGCATAGAGGTCCTCGTACTCGGAGAGCGAGGCCTTGTGCTCCATCGCGTCGCGCTCCGTGCCGGCCAGGTCGATGCCGTACACGCCGCGCGAGCGGTACTTGATGGCCTTCTCCACGATGATGCTGTTGAGCTTGTGGTCGAACTCGCGGGCCAGGCAGAAGATGAGGCCCACCTTCACGCCGTACTCCAGCGTCGCGCGGTCCATGCCCCGCAGCGCCGCGTGGATGATGTGGTCCAGATCCAACTCGCTGGAGAGGTTGCGCTTCATCGGATTGAAGCGCAGCTCAATCTGCGTGACGCGGCTGCCCCGGTACTCCTTGCCAATCACCTCGTAGACGGAGCGCTCGATGGCGCTGGGAGAGGATTGGATCTTCTCCGTCCAGGTGTGGAGGATCTTCAGGTAGTCATCGAGGCTGCCCACCTTGCCCGGACGGGAGGTGATCAGCTCGACGAAGTCGAAGTAGTTCTTGACGGGGAGCTTGAAGCCCTGCTGGTGGGCAATGGACCACAGGATGTGCGGAGCCACCGCGCCACCCACGTGGATGTGAAGGTCAATGAGGTCGCGAACCATGGCGGCATGTATGCACAGCCACGGCCACGCGTAAAGCTATCGGCGCAGCAGCACGTAGACGGCGCCAGCCCCGCCGTCCTGCGGACGGGCAGTGGAGAACGCCAGCACCATCCGCTCCAGCCGCTTCTGCGACAGCAAGTCCCTCACCGCGTCCTTGAGCACCGGGATCTGATCCTTGGAATTCAAACCGCGCCCGTGGACGATGAGCACGCAGCGGCGCTTGGCGCGACGGCTGTCGGACAGGAAGCGCTCCACGGCGGCCTGGGCCTCGCGCTGCGTCTTGCCGTGAAGGTCCAGCCGGTCCTGCACGGAGAAGTCGCCCCGGCGCAGGGAACGCAGCAGGTTGGGGTCGGTGCCGGGGGAGGCGCCCTCGAAGGCCGCGTCCGAGCCGGTGAAGGACAGGGGCCCGTCCACCGCGACCAGGTCGGAGAGCTGCGCGAGCGCCTCCGCGTTGTCGTCGATGAGCTCCGGCAGGCGCGGGTTCGTCTTGGGGGCTTCACCGCGATGGGTGATCTGCTGCACGCCGTCCATGGCGGAGAAGAAGAGGCCCACGTCGTCGTCTTCCGGACGCGCCTTGGGGGCCTTGGTGGGCTTCTGCGCGACGGCCTTCTTCTTCGAGGCCTCCGCGGCGGCGGCCGCTGCCTTCTCCTGCTTCTCCTGGTCCTGGAGCGTCTTGATGGCGGACTTGAACGGGTTGTTCTGGAACTCCGCTTCCTTCTTCTTCGGGGGACGCTGGCTCATGGGATTCCTGTCTTCTAACCCGGGCTACAGGCCGCGCAGCCTGCGGATTTCCTCGTAGGCGTCGCGGGCGGCCTGGAACCGGCGGGCGGCCTGCTCGGCGGCCTTGGGCGCCAGGTGGGCGGCCTTGTCGGGATGGAAGCGGGCGGCGAGCTTGCGGTAGGCGCTCTTCACCTCCGCGTCGGTGGCGTCCGGGGGGAGGCCCAGCGTCTGGTAGTGGGCGGTGGCGTCGCCCAGGTGCAGTTCGGCCAGGGCCTGGACCTTGGCGTCGGGGACGTCCAGGCCTTCGGCCATGCGCTTCAGGGCCTCGCGTTCGGAGCGCTGGAGGGGGCCGTCCGCGAGCGCCATCTCATAGAGCGCGTCCAGCAGGCGGAGCCGTTCGCCCGAAGGCAGGGAGTCCAGGCAGGAGGCGAGGGAGGCGGGGGCGTCCAGGGAGGCGGGGCGGGAGAGGAAGTCCTTGAGGTAACGGCGCACGGCCTGGACGGTGTGGGCGTCGGCGCGGAGGACCTCCTCGAAGTAGCGGCGGACCTCGCGGACCTCCTCGCGGCGCATGTCGCCGTCGGCGCGGGCCACGTCCACGAAGAGGGCGGTGATGTCGCGGTCGAGCGGGTCCTCGTCCGGGGCCTGGACGATGGGGAACTCGCCCGGGCCCTGGGTGAGGGGGGGCTGTTCAGGAGGCGGCTCGAAGGTGGCGGGGAAGTCGCTGAGGATTTCAGGGAAGTCCGGGGGAGCGCCGTGCTGTTCGTCGAAGTAGTGGCCCAGGGCGGTGCCCAGGATGAGGGCGAGCACGATGGCCCAGGGCCCGCCAATGAGGAGGCCGGCCATGAGACCCAACATCGCCCCGAGAACTTTTCCCGCGCCCATGCCTTCGCTTCGCTCCCTTGTGCCGGGCCAGTCTTGCATAAGGTGGGTCGCATGACGGCTCAGTTGATTGACGGCAAGGCAGTGGCGGCGCGCGTGCGGGCGGAGATCAAGGAGGAGGTGGCGCGCCTGAAGGCCGAGCGCGGCATCACCCCGGGGCTCGCCGTGGTGCGCGTGGGTGAGGACCCGGCGTCCAAGATTTATGTGACGGGAAAGAAGAAGGCCGCCGAGGAGGTGGGCTTCAACTCCTGGGAGCATCACCCGGACGAGACCATCACCCAGGACGAGCTCCTGGCGCTGGTGCACCGGCTGAACGAGGACCCGGCGGTGCACGGCATCCTGGTGCAACTGCCCCTGCCCAAGCACATCGACGCGGACGCCATCATCGCGGCGGTGATGCCGGAGAAGGACGCGGACGGCTTCCACCCGATGAACGCGGGAAATCTGCTCCTGGGAAGGCCGGCGACGCGGGCGTGCACGCCCTATGGGGTGATGCGGCTGTTGGAAGAGGTGGGGTGCAATCCGGCCGGCAAGCGCGCGGTGGTGGTGGGCCGCAGCAACATCGTGGGCAAGCCGCAGGCACTGATGCTGCTGCAGAAGGACGCGACGGTGACGGTGTGCCACCGCAAGAGCGACCTGCCGGCGGAGGTGGCGCAGGCGGACATCCTGGTGGTGGCGGTGGGCGTGCCGGAGCTGGTGAAGGGCGCGTGGATCAAGCCCGGCGCGGTGGTGATTGACGTGGGGATGAACCGCAAGGCGGATGGGAAGCTGGTGGGGGACGTGGAGTTCGCCGCCGCGGCGGAGCGGGCTTCGTTCATCACGCCGGTGCCGGGTGGCGTGGGTCCGATGACGATCGCGATGCTGATGAAGAACACGCTGGAGGCGGCTCAGCGCGCGGGGAAGTAACCGCTGTCCGATCCCCGGATGCAGGTGTCCGGGACGGAGCGTCGGCAGCCCGCGAGAAATCTCGCGGTCCGCTGACATTGGTGGGGTGGGCCTCACGGATGCGAAGCCCGCCGCGCTTTCTACGGTGCACCGGTTCCGTCGCTGTTGATGGCCCAGGCGCCGTTCGCGAACCGGACCCAGCTCGTCTTCCGGCCGCAGCCCGTCACGCCGACACCGCGTGCGTCGGTGGGAAGCTTCGGGTCGCCCGCCACGGACAGGACCTGGAGCTCAAGCTGCTCGGAGGGGCAGTTCGTGGCGAACGAGGCCTGCGAACGGATGGCTCGCTCGTCATTCTCCCAGGAGTATGTTCCGAGGTGGAAGCCATCGCGCTCGACGGTGGAAATCGTGGCGCAAGCGGGGCCAAGCCACGCAAGGGCTGAGAGGCAGAGCAGGGGGCTTCGCATGAGCGCGCCAGATAGCACCTGGCTCTTCGGCGCGGCAAGGAATGGAGCCTCATCTGGATGTGTCACCAAGCTGTGTCCTCCGTGCGACTGGGCTCCCCATCCGTGAGTGGGCAGGGAGGCCGGGATGCCAGGAGCTACAGACCGCAGACGTACGGTCCGCCCTGGTTCTTGCAGGCGTCGTAACGGATGCACCAGCCGTCCGGCGTCGAATAGGCATACATGTAGAAGCCATTCGCGCAGCGGACGCGGTCGGTGGGAATGCGGCACCAGCCGACATCGGTGTCCGGGTCACAGCTGGTCGGTGGTGCCATGGCGTGCACCGGACGGTCTGACTCCGAGGACTGCGTCTCCGGCGGTGCTTCCTGCGCTGCTTCAGGCCCGCAGGCGACGAGAAGCATCGCAGCGCCGGCCGCCATTCCAACTGACTTCACCAATGAATGCCATTGCATGGCTGTCTCCGTGACGGGGTGGGGACCGCTGGAACAGTCTAGCTTGGAAATCCGAATAGGAAGCCATGGCCCGGGTTCCAGTCGGGAGCGACTGGAACCGTCACTGCGGACAGATAATTTCGGGACCCTGACTGTACTTGCAGACGTCGCGCGGGATGCACCAGCCATCCGGTGTCCAGATGGCATACATCTCGATGCCGTTGTTGCAGGGCACGCGGTCGCTGTAGACGCGACACCATCCGACATCCACGCTTTCGTCACAGCTGTTGGGCGGAGTCATCGCGCGCACCGGGCGGTCCGAGGTCTCCTGGGCGGCTTCGGGGCCGCAGCCAGCGAACAGCAACGCGCCGACCAACAAGCTCCAAGACTTCCTCAACGGCTGCATTTTCATGAGCGTGTCTCCAAGCGGGGAGGGGAGTCTAACCGCCATTCCTCTTCGCCCAGGGCGGGACATGACGGAGATTGCGTGCATGGGTCCGGCCTTGCACCGATGCGCAGTGGGCGGGGCCGCGCTGGGGCTGTTGCTACTTGCCACCCCCGCGCGTGCCCAGGACGCCACGGCCCTGCCCACGTTCTCCCTGGAGCGACTGGACCCGAACCCGGGGCTGGGACCCATTGCACTCGGTAATGGCGAACTGCTGGCGCCCGGGGTGCTGCGCATCTCGTTGATGGCGCACTACCAGCACTCCTCCCTGCAGATCCCGAACGGCTTGCTGGAGCCCTCGCTCGTCCTGTCCCGGACCACCGCCCTGGTGTCGATGGCCGTCGGCGTGCTGCCGTGGCTGGAGCTTCATGCCCAGCTTCCGGGAGTCATCCACCAGAGCGGCGCGGACCTGAGCACCTCGCTGTCCATCGCCTCGCCTTCGCGCAGCGGGCTGGGGGCGCCACGGATCGCGGCCCGGTTGGGCTTGCTGGGGACCTCCGCTCACGACGCCTTCCACCTGGCGGTGGACCTGGACATGCGGTTGCCCGTGGGCGGCTCGGGAGCGTTTGCCCGTGACCGGGGAGTCCGCGGCCAGGGCCGCGTCATGATGGGGAAGCGGTGGGGGGCCGTGGCTCCGGCGCTGGCGCTGGGCGTGCTCCTGCGGCGCTCGGTGTCCGGCTCCAGCGTGGACCGCATCAACGGCGTGGGCAACGAGCTTCGCGCCGGTGCGGGAGTGACGGTGGGCTACGCCCTTCGCGCGGAGGTGTCCGCGTTGGGTGCCTACTCCTGGCGGTAGCAGCGCTTCAGCGGCGAGCTGGTGGGCGGCCTGCGCTACGCACCCGTCCGGCCGTTCGAGTTCTTCGCCATGGGCAGCGCGGGTCTGGGCTCGGAGCCTGGGACGCCCCGCTTCCGGGTGCTCGCGGGACTTGCCCTGCTGCTCTTCGACAAGCCACCGCCTCCGCCCCCGGAGGACATCGTCTACGAACTCGTCCAGGGGCTGCCGCGTGCTCCCGCCGAGCCCCAGCTCGAGCCCGAACCCACGCCTCCCGAGCCCCCCACGCCCGAGCCCTCCGTCGAGCCGACATGGTCCGACACCGACCCGGATGGGGATGGTGTCGTGGACGCGCTGGATGCCTGCATCCACGAGAAGGGGACCCGGGAGTACGGCGGTTGCCCCGAGACCGGCGACCCGCTCGTCACGCTGGAGGTCTCCAGCGTCGGGCTCGGCGTCCAGAATATGAGTCGCACCTACCAGACCACGGTTCCGAGCCGTCCCGAGATGCTCAACATCATCCGGACCGCCTACGACCGGGGCGTCACCTTCTTCGATGCGGCCGAGGCATACGGTCCACATGAGGTCGAGCGCATCCTCGGCGAGGGCATTGCCTCATTCCGGGACAAGGTGGTCCTCGCATCCAAGTTCGGTTGGAACATCGACCTCGAGACCGGAGAGCGCCGCCCAGGCCTCAACAGCCGCCCGGAGCACATCAAGTTGGCCGTCGAGGGCATGCTCAAGCGCCTCCGCACCGACCGTATCGACCTCCTCTACCAGCATCGGGTTGACCCGGAGGTCCCCATCGAGGACGTCGCCGGGGCGGTCAAGGAGCTGATGGCCCAGGGCAAGGTTCTGCACTGGGGCCTGTCCGAGATGGGGCCGAAGACGCTGCGCCGTGCGCATGCCGCGCTGCCTGTGAGCGCCGTCCAGAACGAGTACTCGATGCTGTGGCGTGGCCCCGAGGCGGTCATCATCCCGCTCTGCCAGGAGCTGGGCATCGGCTTCGTGCCTTGGAGCCCACTCGGCGTGGGGTTCCTCACAGGGGCCATCGACGCGAACACGCGCTTCGCTCCGGGCGACATTCGCGGCGTCGAGTCCCGCTTCGCGCCCGAAAACCTGCCGCACAACCTGGCCCTCGTCGAATCGGCCAAGCGCTGGGCAGAGCGGAAGCGTGCCACGCCCGCCCAAATCGCACTGGCCTGGCTGATGGCGCAGACCGGCGTCAGCCGTGGGGTTTTGATCCTGAGGCATCCCCTCATCTGAGTCAGATAAGTCCGAAGGCCTCTCGGAGCACGGCGTGCTTGCGGACGAGTCGTCCAAAGCGCTCCACCAACGGGCGGAGATGAGCAGCAGCCTGTCTCGGCGCTCCGGTGTCTTCACTCGCACCTGCTTGAGGCCCATGCCGAACTTGAGGTCCTTCACGTCCCGGAATGTCTCCTCGATGGTGAACCTCCGGGCGTGAAGGCCCGGGGTGACATCCAACCGTACAGCTCCCACGAGGGGCGCCATGACTGAGCAGGCGTTGCGGGAGTGCATCCAGGACATCCCGGACCCGTGCCGTTGCGCCACCGGTGCCGTTGGGCATCGGGGAGATGGGCCTCATCGAGTCCGTGAAGCACATGGGAGAGGTGACGGTGCGGATGCACATCACCTCTCCCATGTGCATGCCTGCTGCCGCGTGACGAGGCGCGAACCGAACCCTCCTGACGGCGGTCACCCGCTGTTTCGCGTGAGGCTTCGCCGCCTCCAGCGTTCGACAATGGTTCCACGACAAAGACAAACACCTGTCTGGGCAACCACGGACCCAGGCAGGTGCTCTCAGCAATGAGCGCGGCTCACCAGCAACACGTCTGGCAGATGTCGAACTCGGACTCACAGTTCACTTCGCACGCCTCTGCGGGCGGCCGCCCGACGCAGGCCGCCAGGCATTGATCCAGCCGGGGCTGACACAGGGTACAAGGACGGCAGGCGAGAAGCTCCTCCGAGGAGCTCGCCTCACCCTGCGCGCCGCAGACGCCGGTCGCCGCCACGCTGGTGGTCAAATCCCCCTGCCCCGGGGAGAGGCCCTCATGAGCCTGGACACTTCCAAAAGCAACGAAACACAGAGAAAGGCACAGCCGCAGGGCGCGCTTCATGAAAATCTCCACTGTCTGTTGATGGATGCGCTTGGGAGCAACGAATCATTCCGTGGCTCCGGGAGGCAGAGAATAGAAATGGCAAAGGCAAGTCAAGCATTACAAGTCTGTGAAAGAGTTCCAGGGTTCCGCTCTCAAATCAGCCCGCCCTCAGAGAGATTAGAGGCTCCAGGTCTCCAAACTCGTGGGGCGGATCTTACCTCCTGGGGGAACCCCTCATATGAAGCCGAGCGCTTCTTGGAAGACAGGGTGGCGGTGGAAGAGTTTGGCGAAGCGCTCGACGAGAGGCCGCAATCGCTCCTCCTTCATCATGGGAGGGGCCTGGTTGCGTGTTCCGGACGATCGCGATCACCGATTCCGGAGCAAGCCGAACTGTCATGGGCCGCCCTGTCGGATCGCTCGCGGGTCACCCACCCAGATCGCGGTTTTGATCAGAGCAAGGAGCCCGCGTGCTCGGAAGCGTCAAGGGTCGGCTTCGCCGAAACCTGAACGGTTCTGCGCCCTTGACCCTGAAGGATCCCCTCATTTAGCGAGTTGATCAGCATCGGCTCGCTCGGTAGGTGAGTGGGACGGAGCTGGCAGTCGGGCAAAGAGTGCATCCACCATGAGGCGCAAGGTGGCCATTGACGCAGAGCAGGTGCGGGCGTTCCTGACGGAAGTGTTCGAGGACGACCTGCACGTCAAACGAATCCTGTCCCTGTCGCACGCGACGCTGGGGGCGGTGCAGGCGGCGAGCCTGTCGGTGGCGGCCATCGGCAAGGCCATGGCGTGGGCGCGTGGAGAGGATGTCACGTCCAAGCACGCGGTGAAGCAGGTGGACCGACTGCTTTCGAATGGGGGCTTCGACGTGTGGAGGCTCTTCGCGTCCTGGGTGCCCTTCGTGCTGGCGGAGCGGACCGAGGCGGTCATCGCGCTGGACTGGACGGACTTCGAGCAGGACGACCAGGAGACGCTCGTGGCCAGCCTCATCACCCGGCATGGGCGGGCCACGCCGCTCTTGTGGACGACGCTGGTGAAGTCCGCCTCCGTGGGCAACCGGCAACTGGTGGAGGGCCAGACGCTTCAGCGACTGCGCGAGCTGATTGCCTCGGAGGTGAAGGTGACGGTGGTGGCGCGGACCGGGGCTTCGCGGATGCGAAGTTCTACGCGCTGCTGCGGCAACTGGGCTCCGAGTGGGTCCCAGAAGGCGGACGCGCGAAGGTGCTCCGAGGCGCACGCGTCACCGCAGCCATGGCGCAGGTAGGGGCGGTGGTGTGTGTGAAACGCAAGGGCATGAAGGACTCCTGGTGCCTGGCCGCCAGCCTCACGGAAGCCACGGCCCAGGAGGTACTGGACGTCTACGCCCGGAGATTCACCATCGAGGAGACGTTCCGGGACGTGAAGGACCTCAAGTTCGGCATGGGACTGAAGCAGGTGCGCGTGAAGACGCCGGAGCGCCGAGACAGGGTGCTCCTCATCAGCGCCCTGGCCCAGGTCCTTTTGACGTTGCTGGGCGCCGCGGGCGAGCCGCTTGGTTACGACAAGCATTTGAAAGTGAATACGGTGACGCGGCGTACGCACTCGCTGTTCACCCAAGGCGCCTACTATTTCATGGCCATGCCGCGCATGAGCGGTGAACGACTCCGCCCGTTGGTGGAGCGTTTCGGGCAACTCGTCCGCGAGCATGCCGTCTTCCGAGAGGCCTTCGGACTTATCTGATTCAGATGAGGGGATGCTTCAGGGCGGGGACCGCAGGCTTAGCCTGGCTTGGAAATCCGGGCTGGGGCCATTGTCCGGGTTTCATATGGGAACGGCTGGAATGCTTGACTGGGAGCAGATGAACTCGGGGATCTGGCTGTACTTGCAGACGTCGCGCTGGATGCCCCAGCAGTCCGGCGTCCAGACGTGTCTGACCGCCATTCCCCTTCAGCCCGGGCGGGACCTGACGGATGATGCGCGCATGGGTCCGGCCTTGCACCGATGCGCAGTGGGCGGGGCCGCGCTGGGGCTGTTGCTGCTCGCAACCCCCGCGCGTGCCCAGGACGCCACGCCCCTGCCCACGTTCTCCCTGGAGCGCCTGGACCCGAACCCGGGCCTGGGGCCCCTGACGATGGGGAGCGGGGAGCTGCTGGCGCCCGGAGCGCTGCGGATCTCCCTGCTGGCGCACTACCAGCGGAGATCGCTGACGGTCCGCAACGGGCCGGACGAATACCCGCTCGTCCTGTCCCGGTCCACCGGAGTGGTGTCGCTGGCCGTCGGCGTGCTGCCCTGGCTGGAGCTTCAGGCCCAGCTTCCTGGCGTCATCCATCAGAGCGGCGCGGACGTGAGCACCGTGCTGTCCATCTCCCCGCCGTCACGCAGCGGACTGGGGGCGCCGCGGCTCGCTGCCCGACTGGGGCTGCTGGGGACCTCCGCTCCCGAGGCCTTCCACCTGGCGCTCGACCTGGACGTGCGGTTGCCCGTGGGTGGTTCGGGCGCACTCGCGCGTGATCAGGGCGTCCGTGGACAGGGACGGCTCATGATGGGCAAGCGCTGGGGGCCCGTGGCTCCGGCGCTGGAAGTGGGCGTGCTCCTGCGTCGCGCCGTTTCGACGGACTCCGGCGTGGACAGCCTCAACGGCGTCGGCAATGAGCTGCGCGCCGGCGTGGGACTGACGGTGGGGTATGCCCTGCGCGCGGAGGTGTCGGCGCTCGGCGCGTATTCGTGGCGGCAGCAGCGCACCAGCGGAGAGCTGCTGGGCGGCCTGCGCTACGCACCGGCGCGGCCCTGGGAGTTCTTCGCGTTGGGCGGCGCGGGCCTGGGCGCGGAGCCGGGCGCGCCCCGTTACCGGGTGCTCGCGGGATTCGCCCTGCTCTTCGACAAGCCGCCACCTCCGCCTCCGGAGGACATCGTCTACGAGCTCGTCCAGGGGCTCCCTCGTGCTCCCGCCGAGCCACAGCTCGAACCCGAACCCACACCTTCAGAACCTCCTCCTCCCGAGCCCGCCAAGGACGAGCCTGTCTCCGAGACCGACTCGGATGGTGACGGTGTCGTGGATGTGTTGGACGCCTGCATCCACGAGCGGGGAACCCGAGAGCACGGCGGCTGCCCGGAGACGGGTGACTCGCTCGTCACGTTGACCCGGGAGCGACTCGTCCTCCATGGCCAGGTCTTCTTCGAGGTCGGCGCGACGACGCTGCCGGGCCGTTCTCGCGTCCTGGATCAGGTGGCGCGGGTGCTGCTGGAGCATCCCGAAGTGGAACGCGTCGTCATCGAAGGGCACACGGATGCGGAGGGGTCGTCGGCATCCAACCAGCGCCTGTCCCTCGCTCGCGCGGAGGCCGTGCGCGAGTACCTCGTGCGAAAGGGCGTCCCGGCTCACCGGTTGGAAGCCCGGGGCCTCGGTGCGCGCCGGCCCGCGGGCTCCAACGGAACGCCGGCAGGGCGGGGTGAGAACCGCCGCGCGGAGCTTCTGTTGATCCTGGGCGAGCCCACTTCGGCCCGCACCGTCCCCGCGCCTCCACCCCCCTGAGTCCAGGAGGGCCTCCCCGGCGGAGGCACCCTGCGGAAACCTGTCCGACAGTCGGACAGCCGCGGCCCGCGGAAACCTGTCCGACAGTCGGACAGGTTCTGGCCGCACCGGGCCCGGGGGCCTAGCGGGCCCGCAGACCGCGACGGGCCCTTCGCCTGGCCAGCATCCACGCCGCCAGCACCCAGACCCCGCCGCTCCCGCCCACCGCGCAGCCGCTGCCCTCCACGGTGACGGCCTCGCCAATCCCCTCCACGGGAACGACCGTATGGCCCAGTCCGCCTCCGCTCGGCACCACGCGGACCTCGCCGCGCACCGTGCCCGTGCGCGTCGGATGGAACGTCACCGGGACGGAGGCGCGGCCACCGGCCGCGATGGCACCGCTCACCGCGCTCGCGTCCACGCGGAACGCGGCATCGGAGGAGGTCACCGCCACGGTGACGGGCACGTTGCCCGTGTTGACGAGCTCCAACGAAAGGGGCTGGCTGGTGGCGTCCACCCGCTGGTTGCCGAACACGATGGCTCCGGGCGTCACCGTCAGCCCCTGTGCCACGCCGGCCCCCTGCACCGTGATCATCAGCGGCGTGGAGGACGCATCGTGCCGCACCGCGAGCGACCCTGCGTAATCGCCCGGCCGCGGCGGCTCGAAGACGACGTAGAAGGGATGGCTGGTGCCGGGCCCCACGACATGGGGCAGCGGGAGCCCCGACAGGGAGAACCCGTCCACCGGATCCAGTCCCGTGATGGTGACAGGGCTCGTGCCGGTGTTGCGCAACTCCACGACGCGCTGCGAGGCCTCCCCGAGGAACTGGGAACCGAAGGTCAGCGCCGTCACGGAGGTTTCCATCGAGGCAGTGGTCCCGGTGCCCCGCAGCGTCACCTGGGCGGCGCTCGGCGCGTTGCTCTGGACCTCCAGCACGCCGTTCTCCGCGGTGGCCTCGGTGGGCTTGTAGCTGACCTGGAACGTGCGGTTTCCGAGTGGCGGCACGCTGGTGCCCACGTTGAGCCCTGAAACCTGGAACGGGCCGCTCACGTTCACCGCTGTCACGTTCAGCGACTCGCTCCCCATGTTGAACAGAGTGAGCTCCCGGGGCGGGCTCAGGCCCCCCAACCGCTGGCCGCCGAACTCCATCACGTCGCTCGCCATCCGGCCGACGGCCTGGAGCCCCTCTCCGTCCAGCTTCACCACCGTGGGAGACGACGGCGCGTTCGAGAACACACGGAGCACGCCGGTCGCGGCGCTGTCCTCGACCGGGATGAAGGTGACCTCCATGGTGAATGCGTCGCGCGGCGTGAGTTCCTTCGGCAGCTTCGGAAGCACCACCGAAAACGGCCCCGCCACCGCGATGGTGCTGAGGGTGAGCGTGTCCGTCCCCGAATTGACGATCGTCACCTGCACCGCCTTGCTGCTGTTCCCCACTTCCGTCCGCGCGAAGGACAGCGCCGAGGGAGTGGCGGTCAGCTTTCCTTCGACGCCTTGTCCGCTGAGCAGCACGGTCTGGGAGGAGCCACCCGGGCCGTCCGCGCTCAGCATCAGCTCCTGCGCGAACTGGGCGATATGCGGAGGCTCGAAGGTCACCTGGACCTGGGTCGTGGCGCCGGGGGCCAGGCTGAACCGTCCCGCGGGGGTCACGGCGAAGCCCGTGGGCGCCTGGATGGGCTCCACCACGAGCGTCCCGGCCCCCTCGTTCTTGAGCGTCAACGTCTGGGGCGCGCTCACGGAGCTGACCTCGCGCGAGCCGAACTCCAGCGCCGTGCCGCCATCGGACGCGGTGACCTTGAGCGCGGGGACCTCCACGCCCGTGCCGGTGAGCGCCACCTTCACGGCGGGGGTGCGCGGATCATTGCTCCGCAGGATGAGGTCCTTCGCGGCGCGGCCCGCACCCGGGGCGTAGGTCACCGTCAGGCTCGCCTGCTCCCGGGCCTGGATCGTCAGCGGAAGGCCGGACTCCACCGTGAACGGCGCCTCGACGTCGAAGGCGGTGAGGATGAGGTTGTCCAGGCCGTTGTTGCTGACCGCCAGCGTCTTGCGAACAGGGTCGACCCCCGCGGTGTGCACACCGAAGTCCAGCGAGGTCGCCGCCACGACGATGGCGGGTTCGATGCCCGTGCCATGCAGAGAGACCTCCGCGAGCGGCGTGGCGGACCCCTGGGCCTGGATGTACATCGGCAGGGACGACACTCCCGCCGTCGCCGTGAAGGTCACCGTGAGCGGGAGGACCGTCCCTGGCTGCACCACGCTGCCCCCCGGAGGCAGGCCGCTCACGGTGAAGGGAGCCTGCGTCAGCACGGCGGGAATCGTGAGCGGCAGGCTCCCCACGTTCTTCACCTGGAGGAGCAGGCTGCTGCTCGTGCCCACGCGCACGGCGCCGAAGTCGAGCGCGGCCGGCGCGAGCTCGAGCTTCGGGGCGCCGCCCGTCCCCTCGAGCTTGATCGGCAGGGATCCCTTGTCGGGGTCGCTGCTCAGCAGGCTCAGGATTCCCGAGTCCACGCGGTCGGCCGTGGGCGCGTACGTGACGGTCACGTCCAGGAACGCGCCTTCCTTGAGTGTGAAGGGCAGGGACACCGGTGTCAGCTTGAAGGGGAGGGGAAGCGACATGGCGTCGATGATCAGCGGGACGGCGCCCTCGTTGCTCAGCCTCACCTTCTGGGAGGCGGACGTGCCCACCGCGATCGAGCCGAAGGACAGGCTCGATGGATCGACCTTGAGCAGGGGCCGCCCCGTCCTCAGGCGGATCCGGGCGGCGGCGAAGCAGGTGGTCCGCTCCGAGCGCAGCGTGAGGGTATTGGTGTTGCCGTAGCGATAGCCGGGCATCCCCGTGGAGTCGGGCGCCTTGAAGCCGACTTCCGGCGTATTGCAGCCACCGCACACCCGGAAGGGATTCGGGGGCATGCTGAAGGCCCCCAGTTCCTGGCTGTTCAGCAGGACGGTCGTGAGTCCGCCGTCGTAGCCACGGCCGAAGAGTTCCACGTCGGCGGAAATCACGATCCAACCGGTCTTGACGGGATCCGTGAAGCTCCGGACCCCACCGTTCCAGTTTCCGGTGTTGTCCGAGCAGGCGTAGGACGGGTACTCGCAGGTGGGGCACTTCGCCGCGCCGTCCCACCTCAACTCGAAGTGGTAATCCTGTTGCACCAGCGAGGACTGCGCCCGCGAGGCTTCGCCAAACATCTCGGGCTCATCCGGCGCCTCGGGCTCCACGGTGGAGCAGGCGGTCAGGACAGACAAGCCAAGGACAAGCAGCAGGGGGAGCCGACGCATCCGGAGCGCCTCTCGTGAGGATGGGGAAGCCAGGCCCGAGAAAGAAGGGCGCGAGAGCTTCGCATGAACCGTGAACGCCGCGCGAGCCAGTCCCCTCTTTACGTTGATAGTGTCTTTGGTACACGATGGGTTGGCCCATGGACCTGGGAGGTTGGGGAATGATGAACCGCGAGGAGCGCATTGCGGGAGGGCTGTACGGGTTGCTCATCGGTGATGCGTTGGGCGTCCCCTATGAGTTCCACCGGCCGGAGACGATTCCGTCTCCCGAGGCCATCGAGTACACGCCGCCGCCGGGATTCGACCGGGCGCACGACCGCGTCCCCCCGGGGACGTGGTCGGACGACGGTGCCCACGCGCTGTGCCTGCTGGACTCCCTGACGTATCAGAAGCGGCTCGACTGCGAGGACCTGGGCCGGCGGCTGGTGAACTGGCAGGACTGGGGCTACCTCGCCGTGGATGGCGATGTGTTCGACGTGGGCATCCAGACCAGCACCGCGCTGCGCCGGTTGCGCGACGGCAGCCCGGCAATGCTCGCGGGGCCCAACGGCACCATGGACAACGGCAATGGCTCGCTGATGCGCGTGCTACCCCTGGCCCTGTGGCACCAGGGCAAGGACGCGGCGCTCGTCTCGGATGCCATGGCTCAATCGCGCGTGACACATGGCCACGTGCGCGCCCAGGTGTGCTGCGCGCTGTATTGCCTCTGGGCCCGCCGCATCCTGGAGGGCGCCGCGGACCCCTGGGCCGAAGCCGTGGCCACCTTCCGCGACCTGTACGTGGAAGGCTTCCCGCAGCGGGAGGAACTGGAGGCCCACATCCGCCCGGACGACCCGGCACCGGGAACGGGCGGCGGCTACGTCGTGGACTGCCTGCGCTCCGCACGCGCTTGCGTGGCGAACGGGAAGACCTACGAAGAGGTCGTCAAATCCGCCATCCGGCTGGGCCGCGACACGGACACGACCGCCTGCGTGGCGGGCGGCATCGCGGGTCTCATCCACGGCCTGAACGGGATTCCGCACCGCTGGCGTTCGCAGCTGCGCGGGCAGGAGCTCGTGGACCCGCTCCTGGAGCGGCTCATGAAGTCGCTGGGCTGAGACGTCACTGGGATGTGTGAGCCGGGCGAGCGCCTGTGCGCTGTGAGGACTCCACTCCTTCCAACTTGCCGGATGTTGGAGTGGAGCCACGCGGCACTCGAAGGATTTCTTGGGATGCGGGCCGGGCCATTCCCTCTTTGCCCCTGAGAGCTCGGGGATGACCCGAGCCGCCTCCCGCTGACCTGGCGTTTCCGTCCACCCCACTGGACCCACGTGTACCTCCGGGCATGCGTATGCCCGCCCACCGGAGTTCCCCATGGCTCGCGTCGATGAGAAGAAGCCGGTCGTCGTTCCGCCGCCGCCCCCCAAATCGGAGGCGCCCCAGGTCGAGCCGAAGGTGAAGGCCGCCAAGGACTTCCAGAAGGTGGCCCAGCGGCGGCGCGAAGACGCGGCGGTGGGGCAGCAGAAGGCGCATCAGGACGCGACGACGGCCAAGAAGGCCGCGGACGCGGACAAGGTCGCGCAGGCGCAGAAGCGCGAGGCCAGGGAGGACTTGGACCGGGCCCTTGGCAAACGGGATTCGCAGCAGACGCAGCAACTGGACCGGGGCTCCCGCCCGGGAGACGCCGAGCGCCAGAATGCCACCGACCGGAGGGTCGAGGAGTCGCAGGCGAAGTTCGACAAGGCCTCCACTCGCGCCGACAAGACCGCTCGCACGGCGCGGGAGGCCAGGGAGACCGCGGACACGTCCTGGCGCGCGGCCCACGACACGGCCAACGCCGCGCTGGAAGCGGAGCGGAAGGCCAATACGAAGGCGAAGGAAGCGGGACTCACGCAGCCCTACCCGGATGCGAACAAGGTCCGGGACGTCTTCGATGCGGGGAGCCTGGACCCAAAGGCGCAGGAGCGGCTGTTCGGGACCCGCGCGGCGGTCACGCCACAGGAGGCCGCGAAGGAGGACGTGAAGCGCGTCGCCGAAGCCACCCAGCGCAGTCCCCGCGAGGGCGCCGAGGAACTCCAGCGTCAGCTCGAGCAGGGACACGACCCTGTCTACCGCCAGTCGCTCGTGAAGGAGAGCGCGCCGCAGACAGAGAAGATGGCGGCGTCCCTGGCGGACTCGTACGTGCGCCCCGAGGACACGAACGCCACCGTGAAGGCCCTCGCCCAGAGCGCGTCGCTGGCGGGGCCGGAGGCGCGCAAGGAACTGGTCCGACAGCTCCTCCAGAATGAGCGAAGCCATGGCACGCTCGGCCAGGCGCTGAAGGCCAACGCGAAGGATCCCAAGGTGGTGGAGCTCGGCGCGGAGGCGAGCCGTCAGCACCGCGCGGCGGGCCGTCAAGAGGCCGCGGACGCCATCTCCGACATCAGCCCCGAGTTCAAGGCCAGCGCCCCCGAGACCCGCCAGGAAGCGGCGCTGCGCGAGGAGGTGGCCCTCCACACGGGGCTTGAGGAGAAGGAGGCGGTGGATGCCGCGCAGGAGCAGACCGACACCCGGGCCCGTGAACGGGCCCGGGAGCTCCTCGACCTGGCGGGCAAGGACCCCAAGGACCTGCCCCCGGGCATATCCGTGGAGCCAGGCTCGACGAAGAACCGCGCCGTCCTGGTCCAGAAGGACAAGGAGGGGAAGGTCGTCGAGCGCACCGAGGCCCGTGTCGAGGGGGGCAAGGTCGCCCTGGACAGCACCCGGTACGACCAGGGGCGCGCCGAGCGCAGCATCGTGGAGAGCACGGGCGTGGGCACCGACACCTCCACCACCGTCACCCAGGGCACGTCGTACTTCCAGGAAGGCACTCCGCTGCGGGTCACCGAGACGCAGAGCAAGGTGCTGGAGTCGCCCGCGGAGGGGAAGCGGGCTCCGACGACGGACGACCTGAGGAAGGTCCGCGAGGAGTCGAAGGACGCGGACAGCTCGCCGAAGACGTGGACGCTGGAGAAGAGCAAGCCCAACGAGCTGAACACCCAGGTGTTCGTCGAGGGGCAGCCTGACCTGACGGTCACCACCCGCAAGAAGGTGCAGGGCGACACCGTCACCGAGACCTCCGAGGGCAAGGTCCCGAACCCGGATGGCAAGGGCGGCCTGGTGGACATCCAGGGCACCACGTCCCGGACCTACAACGCGAAGGGCCAGGTCACGTCCTTCCACTCGGACCAGACGGACGCGAACGGCGCGCGGACGGTGCAGGACTACGCACGCACCGAAACACGCAACAAGAGGGGTGAGCGGGAGGTCACCGAGCGTGCCACGCGCAGCGAGACGCCCCGGGGCGGCCCTTCGCTCACCACCCAGCACGAGCAGACGTCTGTCCTCACGGACAAGGGCCCTCAGCTCACGCGCGCCTCGTTCTCCGTGACCGGTCCGGAGGGGAGCGCCCGGGCTTCAATCGCGGAGGGCGAGGGCACCCGGCTCACCGTCAATGGCAAGCAGGTCAAGACCGCCGACGACCTCCAGAAGCTCCCCAGGGAGCAGGGCGCGCTCGGCGCTCTCAGCATGGATGGGCTGTCGCAGCAGGTGAGTGACTTCAGCAAGACGGCGGCACTCTGGGACGGCAAGCCGAACGCCCCTGAGGCCGGGTATGGGCGGCCTGACCCCGCGGCCATCAAAGCCGCGGAGAGCACCAGCGCGTACGGTCTCTTCCTCCTGAAGAAGGAAATCACCACCGACAACCACAAGAAGCTTGGCATTGGCGACCCGTCCGCGATCAAGGACCGGGCCAGCTGGTCCAAGCGGCCGGAGTTCACCAAGCAGGCTCTTTCCATCAGCCTGAACCCCGAGCAGCGCCTTACGGGTGGAGCCTCTGGCGCCCTCCAGGCCGGCGCGGGCCTCCTGACCGCCTGGGCTGGCGGACGGCAGCTCCTGAACGGCCTGAGCCAGGGGAACCTGACCCAAGAGCAAGCCGTCACCGCGGCCAAGTCACTCGGGATGGGGGGGTGGGACCTCTATTCCGGTGGGTTGGCTCTGGCGACGTCGCTGAGCGGCAAGGGCAAGGGGCTCTCCCTGGGCTCATTGGAGGGCCGGCGCAACCCGGCCATTGCCGGAGCGCTGTCCGCGAGGGCCTCCGCGGGCCTGGGGGTGGTCACGGGGGGCTGGGACATCTTCCAGGGCGTCCGGGCGGATGATCCGTGGAGGATTGCCCAGGGGGCGGTGACGGCTGGCGGCTCGGCTGCGGGCTACTTCGCGACGGCCGCGGCCGTGGGAGCCTTCGGTGGCCCGGCGGGCGTGGCGGTGGGCCTGGGCATCGCCGCCATCACCCTGGGCGCGAGCTCCGCCATCAACGCCCACAAGCAGCGCGCCATCGCGGACCAGCGCATTTGAGCCTTCGGATGGTGACCCCTGGAGCTGATCGGCAGGAGGAGCGGAACGATGAAAACACAGCAAGGTTCCAATGCCAGAATCCGCCGCGTGCGCGTGGGTCCCATCAACCACATCCACATTGCTGGCGTCATCGATGAGACGTTCCCGCTGACGTCGTCCTCGCCAGACCTGGATGGGTTCATCATCGTCGACCTCGGCCGGGTGGAGCGAATCAGCTCCTTCGGTGTGCGGAGATGGGTGGAGTTCGTCAGCAAGCTGCCTCCGGGAGGCCTGTCGCTCTCCGTGGTCAACGCGCCACCGGTGATGGTGGACCAGCTCAACATGGTGGAAGGCTTCGCCGGCGTGTCGCGGGTGCTGTCGGTGCTGGCACCCTTCGCGTGCCGCGCCTGCGGCAAGGGCCGGTTGCGCCTGGTGGAGCTCCGGTCGGAGGCTCCCAGCCTCGCCGAGGGCCGGGTCCCCGGGCATGCCTGCCCGGTGTGCGCCGGCACGCTGGAGTTCGCGGAGCAGCCGAGCGAGTTCTTCGACTACGTGAGGCATCAGCAGCCCGGCACGGTGGAGCCGGTGGTGATGGGCTACCTGCGCGCCGCCACGCCGGGCGCGTCCTTCTCGCTCCCCACGCCCCTGAAGATTCTCCAGGACGACATCACGTACATCACCCTGGCCAGCGAGCTGAAGGGGAGCCTGAACGTGCGACGGTTGGCCTCGGGCCTGGACGGGCGCGTCGCCTTCGACTTCTCCCATGTCACCCGAGTGGAGCCCCAGGCGGTTCCCAAACTGGAGCAGGTGCTGGCCACGGCGGCGCAGGGCGCCAAGGTGGTGCTGTGCCGGGTGCCACCGCCGGTGCTGGGCGCGCTGACGCGCTTCACCCAACAGCTCACCGCGCGGATCGGCACGTTGTGGTTGCCGTGCGAGTGTCGCGACTGCGGCCACTCGCACTACCAACGCGTCCTGGCCTCCGAGTACCTGTCCAGGCTGCGCGCCAATGACAGCCTCGAACGAGAGTGCCCCGTCTGCGGCGGGACCGCGCGCCTGCCGTCCCTTCCCCAGTGGGGGCCGCTGCTGCGCCGCTCGTCGCTGGTAAAGCAGCCGCTGGAAGACATCGAGGCGCTCGAGCCGCGGGCCCTCAGCCAGTGCCTGTTCGGCCCCCTTCACCTGGCGCCAAACGCCAGGAGTGATAGCCCGGACCTCGGCGGCTCCATGGGAGGAGCCACCCGGGTGCAGATCATCCGCCGGTTGGGGCAGGGCGGCATGGCCGGGGTGTTCCTCGCCAGACGGGTGGGCGTGAAGGGGTTCGAGAGTTTCGTGGTGATGAAGAAGCTCCTCCCGCAGCTCGCGGAGAACGCGGAGTTCGTCGACATGCTCTTCGCCGAGGCGCGTGCCAATGCGCGCCTCACGCACCCCAACATCGTGCAGACGTTCGACGTGGGCATGAACGACGGCGCGGCGTGCATCCTCATGGAGTACGTGCGTGGCCCGGATCTCCAGAGGTTGATGAACGAGCTGCGGCGCAAGGGAATCGTCCTCCCCATCGAGCACGCGCTGCGCATCGTCGCCGAGACCGCCGCGGGCCTGCACTACGCGCACAGCTACGTGGACCCGGCCGGTGTGCCCCATCCGGTGGTGCACCGCGACGTGAGTCCCCACAACGTCCTTGTCTCGCTCGACGGCGCCATCAAGCTGAGCGACTTCGGCATCGCCAAGGTGCAGGGCGAGGGGAACACCCAGGCGGGTGTTCTCAAGGGGAAGATCGCCTATCTCTCCCCTGAGGCCGTCGTGGGCCAGCCCCTGGACGCGCGCAATGACGTGTTTGCCCTGGGCGTGGTGCTCTTCGAACTGCTCACCGGCCAGGTGCCCTTCAAGCGCGACAACAACGCGGCCACGCTCAGCGCCATCGTGCGGGAGCCGGCGCCCGTGCCGTCGCGACTCGAGCCGGGCATCCCCCGGGATGTGTCGGAGCTCATCCTGCGCGCACTCGTGAAGGATCCTGCGCGTCGCACGCCATCCGCAGCGGCCATGCGCGAGGAGATCGAGGCGGTGATGGCACACCACCGGCTCAACTCGTCGGCGGCGGCCGTGGCCCGGTTCTTCAAGGCCTCGCTGGGCGACTGGCTCGCGGAGTTCGGACCCACCCGGGAAGGTCCGTTCATGGGCGCGCTCCCGAGCATGGGAGAGCCGCTGCGCACGGGCTCTGGCGGTTCGCCTCGTGTGCACGCGGACCCGCGCCCCCGGCCGGGTGCCGGACCGCATGGAACCGTGCCGCGCAGAGGCCTGGCTCAAGGGCCCGCCGCGACCGCCTGCACCAGCCCAGCTCTCGCGGCCCGGCCCGCCGGGGCTCCGGCCAGGGCCCGGGCGAGACCCGCCACCTCCAGGCCCTCGCCGCTCAAGTGGGTGGTCATGGGCGTCATCGGGCTCGTGGTTGTTGTTGGGGTCGGAGTGGTGGCTCCCAGGCTGCTCTCGGGTGGAGGCGTCGAGGTGAACGACCGCGAGCGGGTTGAGCCGAGACGGCCAGGAGGGGGACGCGAGGGTGATGGGCGTCCTGGCGACGCAGACGCCTCAGGCCGCTCAGCGGAGAGCTCAATCCGTCGGCATGCCGTGGGCGTGGCGCCACCCCTCCGTGTCACGGAGCGCGCCCACTGATGTCGTCTGCCGCTGACTGGCGTCGATGACCCGGCTGGCGGCGGACGGTGACGGGGTCGACGTGGAGGTCCAGACCCGCGCGGCCTTGCGACGGCTGGGGCTCGGTACGCCGACGATGCTCGCGGACCCGAGCGACACGATGGACCACCACCCTGGCCGCGACGCGCGGATGAGACGCGATGCCCCCGGACCTGCTCCGTCCGGGGGCCGCGCGGACGGGAACTACAGCGACTGGACCTGCTCGGAGGCCGTCTGAGGCTGGCTCTGGGGCGCGCACGCCAGGAGCTCCTCCGCGGGGGCTTCGCTCACGACGCTGGCAGTGCTGGCGAACGGGCAGCCGCACCACGCGGTCCAGAGCACCACGCAGCAGGGAGCAGGGCCGCAGACGGAGCACTTATCTCCCTCTTCGACGGGCGCCTGCACCGAGGAAACCTGGGTGTCTTCCGCCGCGAACGTGGGCGCCGCGAACAGCATCAGGAGGGAAGCCATCTTCGGGAGGTCGGAGCGTCGGAGCAGCTTCATGGTGTACCTCGGGGGGAACGGCGTGTCGGGTCCACGCCGGTGGGACCCAGGAGCTTCGCACATCTTCCCCGTGGCCCGTGACGCCCCCGCCCCTCAGTCCGGGAAGATCTCCAGCACGTCCTTCAGCATCGCCGCGCCCGTGCCCCGCGCGCCCTGCTCACCGTTGATGACGGTGTTCACGCCGTGCAGGTCGCTGCGGAACACCGCGCCCATCTCCATCGCGCCCAGCCGGGCCAGGGGATGGGCCGAGTCCACCGCGGTGGGCCGTACGCTCCACTCCCACTGCTCTCCGCCCACGGGCTCGCCGCGCGCCAGCAGCAGCACCTGGCCGCCCTTCGCCTTCGCCGCGTCCAGCTCCGCGCGCGTCACGCCGCGCATGCCCGTCACGGCCACGTCCTTCAGCATCGTCGGCACGCGCATCACCGCGTTGGCCAGGATGACCAGCTTGCCCGCCGTGTCCCAGCCATCCACGTCCAGCGTGGGATCCGTCTCCGCGATGCCCAGCGCCTGCGCCTCCGCCAGCGCGGCCTCGTACGTCCTGCCCTCCGCCATGCGGCACAGCAGCAGGTGGCTGGTGCTGTTGAGCACGCCCTCGAACCGGCCCAGCTTTCCCAGCGCCAGGTCCCGGCGGCCCACGTTCACCAGTGGCATCGACGCGCCCACCGCCGCGCTGAAGCGCAGGGGAGGGCGGCCCGGCGACTCCAGGTCGCTCATGCCCGCCAGCTCCTGGAACCCCAGCACCAGCGGCCCCTTGCTCGCGAGCACCGCCGCCATGCCTCGCGACAGCGCGTCCCGCGTGATGTCCAACCCGGGCTGTCCGTCCTGGAAGCTCGTGGGCGTGGCCTCCAGCAAGAGGTCCGCCTTCACCTCGCGCACCAGGTCTCGCCCGCTCAACCCCGGACGCCCCTCCACCGGCAGCGACGCCACGGAGTGCCGTGCCCGCTTCACCGCCAGCACCGCGCCGATGTCCAACCCGTTCGGCGACACCGCCGCGCCGCCCGAGTCCGCCAACCCCACCGGCAACAGCTCCAGCCGGTAGCGCTCCATCAAGAGAGACGCGCGCGACTGGATGATCTCCAGGAGCGGCACGCCCACGTTCCCAAGGCCCGTGAGCAGGAAGCGCACCGTGCGGACGGCGCGCGGATTCATGGTGCGAAGGCCTCGCGCACCCCGTCACGGCGCAGCGTGAAGAGCATCCACACCGCCACCGGCACGCCCACGAAACAGCCGGGCGTCAGCGTGTACATCGCGCAGATGGCGCCCACCGTCGCCAGGCCGTACCCCTTGAGGTTCATCGCGTTCCACGCGCCCCAGACGGCGAGCACCCCGCAGAGGATCCCGCCCAGGATGGCCAGCGTGAAGCCAGTCGTGAACTCCAGCACCACCGGCGCCTGCCCCGGCGTCGAGAAGGGCGACGCCACCTTCAGCGCCGCCAGCAGCCCGCCGAGCAGGCTGAAGGTGACGTGCAGCACGCCCACGACGAGCAGGAAGAACGCCGGGAAGCGCACGATCTGGAAGATCTTGATGCGCGGGTCGCCCGACTCCAGCTGAGGACCAGGACCGCTCATGACCGCCCCTTCAGCGCGCCCACGATCATCCGCGTCGCGGGAGACTTGTTCAGCGTGTAGAAGTGGATGCCCGGCACGCCGCGCGCGAGCAGCTCCATGCACTGCACCGTGGCGTGCGCGACACCCAGCTGCACGACGGCGTCAGGCTGATCCTTCACGCGCTCCATCTGCAACGCCAGACGCATGGGCACTGTCGCGCCACACATGCGCGTGAAGCGCTGGACCTGCTCGTAGTTGGTGATGGGCATGATGCCGGGAACGATGGGGACGTTGATGCCCGCCCGCCGCGCCCGCTCCACGAAGTCGAAATAGAAGGCGTTGTCGAAGAAGAGCTGCGTCACCACGAAGTCCATCCCCGCATCCACCTTGGCCTTCAGGTGCTTGAGGTCGTCCTCGCGCGACGCCGTCTCCACGTGGCCCTCCGGATAGCACGCACCCCCCAGGCAGAAGTTGAAATCCTCTTCTCGAACGAATCGGACCAACTCCTCCGCGTAGCGGAAGCCCCCGGGCACGGGCTCGAACGTCGCCTGCCCCAGCGGCGGGTCCCCTCGCAGCAGGAGCACGTTCTCGATGCCTGCCGCGTCGAGCCGGCGCAGCACGTCACGAAGCTCGTCGCGGGTGTGTCCCACGCACGTCAGGTGCGCCATCGCTTCGATGCCGGTGTGCTTCTTGATGTGCGTGACCAGGTCCACCGTCCGGTCGCGCGTGCTCCCGCCCGCCCCGTACGTCACCGACACGAATCCCGGCTCCAGCGGCGCAAGCTCCTCCACCGTGCGCAGGAGCGAGGCCACGCCCGCGTCCGTCTTGGGAGGAAAAAACTCGAAGGAGAAGCTCGGCTTGGAGGGGTTGAGGCAGTTGCGAATCTTCATGTCGGGAGGAGTTTAGTCCCTTCCGCGTCGGCCTTGATCGGAGAAGGTGCGCCGCTATAGTCCGCGCCGTTTCGCCACCCCCTGCCCATCATGGAGAAGTCAATGACCCGGCGTACGCCCCTCAACGAGGCCCACCGCAAGCTGGGGGCCCGCATGGTCGACTTCGCCGGCTGGGACATGCCGGTGCAGTACTCGTCCCTCACCGCCGAGCACGAGGCCGTGCGCACCGCTGTCGGCCTCTTCGACGTCTCCCACATGGGCGAGATTGAGTTCACCGGCCCGGGCGCCCTGGAGACCGTGAACCGGCTCATCTCCAACGACCTCGCCCGCTGCCAGGACGGTCAGGCCGTCTACGCGGGCCTGCTCAACGACCTGGGCGGCTTCGTGGACGACGTCGTCGCCTACCGCTTCAGCCCCGAGCGCATCCTCATCTGCGTCAACTCCAGCAACCGCGAGAAGGACTTCGCCTGGATGAACGCGCGCGCGGAAGGCGTCAAGCCCGTGGACAAGAGCGACGACTACGCGCAGATCGCCATCCAGGGTCCCAAGGCCGTGGGGCTGGTGCAGCGCCTGACGAAGTCGGACCTGTCCCAGGTGGGCACCTACCGCTTCACGGAAGGGGAGGTCGCTGGCGTGAAGGCCATCATCTCCCGCACGGGCTACACCGGTGAGGACGGCTTCGAGCTGTACTGCGCCGCTGGCGACGCCGTGAAGCTCTGGGACGCGCTCCTGGAGGCCGGGCAGCCGGACGGCGTGAAGGCCTGCGGCCTGGGCGCGCGCGACTCGCTGCGCACGGAGATGAAGTACGCGCTGTACGGCAACGACATCGACGACGCGCACACCGCCCTGGAGGCGGGCCTGGGGTGGATCGTCAAGCTGGACAAGGCGGGCGGCTTCATCGGCAAGGACGCGCTCGCCGCGCAGAAGGCCGCGGGCGTGCCGCGCAAGCTGGTAGGCTTCGAGCTCACCGACAAGGGCATCCCCCGCCACGGCTACTCCGTCCTCAAGAACGGTGAGCGCGTGGGCGAGGTGACGAGCGGCACCATGGGCCCCACGGTGAAGAAGTCCATCGGCATGGCCTACGTGCCGGCGAACCTCGCCGCCGAGGGCTCCACCTTCGACGTGGACATCCGCGGACGCGCCGTGCCCGCCATCGTCGTGAAGACCCCCTTCCTCAAGAAGTCCTGATTCCCTTCCTTCCACACCTGTTGTGAGGAGCTGAACCCCCATGGCCGACAACGTCCCGCAGGACCTGAAGTACACCCAGGAGCACGAGTGGGCCCGTGTCTCGGGCAAGATCGTGGTGGTGGGCATCACCCACCACGCCCAGCAGACGCTGGGCGACATCGTCTACGTGGAGCTGCCCAAGCTGGGCGCCCAGGTGACGGCCGGCGATTCGTTCGGCACCGTCGAGTCCGTCAAGGCCGTGTCGGAGCTGTTCGCACCCATCTCCGGCAAGGTGGTGAAGGTGAACGATGAACTCGTGGCCTCGCCCGAGGACATCAACACGGAGCCGTACGGGGACGGGTGGCTGGTGGAGATCGAGCTCTCGGACGCCGGGCAGCTGAGCAACCTGCTGGACGCCGCCGCCTACGAGAAGCTCATCAAGGAGTAGTCCCGCGCGCGCAAGAAGTCGGGCGTCCCGGTTGTTAGAGACGCTCCATGGAGTGCCGAGCCCGCTCGGACGCCGAACTTCCTACCGCACCTCACGCGAGCCCTTCGACCATGTCCCTCAACTGGAAGTACCAGGAGTCCTTCGCCGGCCGGCACATCGGCCCGGAGACCCCTGAAGTGAAGCAGATGCTGTCCACGCTGGGCGTGGACTCGCTGGACGCCTTCGTGGAGTCCACCGTGCCGCCCGTCATCCGCTCCCCGGAGCCCCTGCGGCTGCCTGCGGGCAAGGGTGAGAACGAGGTGCTGGCGCAGCTGGAGGCCATCGCGGCGAAGAACCAGGTGTTCCGGTCCTTCATCGGCATGGGCTACAGCGACACCCACGTCCCCAACGTCATCCTGCGCAACATCTTCCAGAACCCGGGCTGGTACACCCAGTACACGCCCTACCAGGCGGAGATCGCCCAGGGCCGGTTGGAAGCGCTGCTCAACTTCCAGACCATGGTGACGGACCTCACCGGCATGGAAGTGGCCAACGCCTCCATGCTGGATGAAGGCACCGCCGCGGCGGAGGCCATGGCGCTGGCGCTGCACGCCAAGGGCACCGACGCCGGGGGCGCGTTCTTCGTCTCCGACGGTTGCCACCCGCAGACGGTGGACGTGGTGCGCACACGCGCCCTCCCGCTGGGCGTGGAGGTCGTCGTGGGCGACCACCGCACGGTGGACCTGTCCCAGAAGAAGTTCTTCGGCGCGCTGGTGCAGTACCCGGCGACGGACGGCGTGGCGCACGACTACCGCGCCTTCGGTGAGAAGGTGCACGCGGCGGACGGCCTGCTCGTCGTCGCGGCGGACCTGCTGTCCTTGACGCTGCTCACCGCGCCCGGCGAGTTCGGCGCGGACGTGGTGGTGGGCAGCGCGCAGCGCTTCGGCGTTCCGCTGGGCTACGGCGGCCCGCACGCCGCCTACTTCGCCACGAAGCACGCCTACACCCGCGTGATGCCGGGCCGCCTCATCGGCGTGTCCGAGGACTCCGGCGGCCGGCCCGCGCTGCGCATGGCGCTGCAGACGCGCGAGCAGCACATCCGCCGTGAGAAGGCCACGAGCAACATCTGCACCGCGCAGGTGCTGCTGGCCGTGATGGCCGGCATGTACGCCGTCTACCACGGGCCGGATGGGCTCAGGGCCATCGCGGAGCGCGTGCACGGGCTCACCGTGGTGCTGTCGCGTGGCCTGGCGAAGCTGGGCTTCAAGCCGAAGCACGAGCAGTTCTTCGACACGCTGCGCGTGGAGCTGACGGCCCCGCAGGTGCGGGGCGTGCTGGCCGCCGCGGAAGGCGCGAAGATGAACTTCCGCCGCATCGACGAGAAGACGCTCGGCCTGTCGCTGGACGAGACGACGCGCGCCAAGGACGTGGAGGACATCCTCACGGCCTTCATCCAGGGCGCGAACAAGTCCGCGTCCCCGGTGAGCCTGGACGAGGTCGCCGAAGGCCTGGAGAGCCCGCTCTCCCCCGAGCTGCGCCGCCAGAGCGCGTACCTCACGCACCCGGTCTTCAACCGCTACCACTCCGAGACGGAGATGCTGCGGTACGTGCGCCGGCTGGAGGCGAAGGACCTGTCCCTCACGCACTCCATGATTCCGCTGGGTAGCTGCACCATGAAGCTCAACGCCACCGCGGAGATGATCCCGGTGACGTGGCCCCAGTTCAGCAAGCTGCACCCGTTCGCGCCCACCTCGCAGGCGGCCGGCTACAAGGTCATCTTCGAGCAGCTGGAGCACGCGCTGTCGCAGGTGACGGGCTTCGCCGGGTGCTCGCTGCAGCCCAACGCGGGCAGCCAGGGTGAGTACGCGGGCCTGCTCGTGATTCGCGCCTACCACCAGGCGCGCGGGCAGGGGCACCGCGACGTGTGCCTCATCCCGTCCTCCGCGCACGGCACCAACCCGGCCTCCGCGGTGATGGCCGGCTATCGGGTCGTCGTCACGAAGTGCGACGAGAACGGCAACATCGACCTGAACGACCTGCGCGCCAAGGCGGACCTGCACAAGGACAAGCTGGCCGCGCTGATGGTGACGTACCCCTCCACGCACGGCGTGTTCGAGGAGGAGATCCGCGAGATCTGCTCCGCCATCCACGAGCGCGGCGGCCAGGTGTACATGGACGGCGCCAACCTCAACGCGCAGGTGGGCCTCACCGCGCCGGGCCTGGTGGGCGCGGACGTCTGCCACATCAACCTGCACAAGACGTTCTGCATCCCGCACGGCGGTGGCGGCCCGGGCATGGGCCCCATCTGCGTGGCGTCCCACCTGGTGAAGTTCCTCCCCGGACACCCCGTCATCCAGACGGGCGGGGGGGACGCCATCGGCGCCATCTCCGCGGCGCCGTGGGGCAGCGCGAGCATCCTGCTCATCTCCTGGATGTACATCCAGATGATGGGCGGCGAGGGCCTGACGCAGGCCACGAAGATGGCCATCCTCAACGCCAACTACGTCGCGGAGCGGCTCCAGCCGCACTACCCGGTGCTCTACCGGGGCAAGCGAGGCCGGGTAGCCCACGAGTGCATCGTGGACCTGCGCCCGCTCAAGAAGACCGCGGGCGTGGAGGTGGAGGACGTGGCCAAGCGCCTGATGGACTACGGCTTCCACGCGCCCACCGTGTCGTTCCCGGTGGCGGGCACGCTGATGATTGAGCCCACGGAGTCGGAGTCCAAGGCGGAGTTGGATCGCTTCTGCGACGCGATGATCGCCATCCGCCAGGAGATCCGCGACGTGGAGGAGGGACGCGTGCCCAAGGACAACAACGTCCTGAAGAACGCGCCGCACACCGCGCGCACGCTCACCGCGCCGGAGTGGAACCGCCCGTACACCCGCGAGCAGGCCGTGTTCCCCACGCCGTGGGTCCGCGACAACAAGTTCTGGCCGTCCGTGGGACGCCTGAACAACGTGCTCGGCGATCGCAAGCTCGTGTGCTCGTGCCCTCCCATCGAGGACTACGACACGCCCGCGCAGAAGGTCGCTTAAGCCGTCTGCGACAGCAGCAGTCACCGGGGCCGTCTTCCAGCGCATCGGAAGGCGGCCCTCGTGTTTCTAGCGGACCCGCGCGGGCTCCACGTGGACCACCACGTCCACCACCTGCGGATAGGCCCCTTGCAGTGTCTCCTCCACCTTGTCGGCCACTTCGTGGGCCTGCGCGGTGGTGAGCTGCGGGTCGACCTCGATCTTCAGGTCCACGTAGACGCTCTCCTCCATGCCCCGGCTGCGCACGTCGCGGCAGGAGCGCACCCCGGACACCGCCAGCGTGTGCTGGGACACCTGCGCCGGGTCCAGGCGCGCGGTGTCGGAGAGGATGCCCACCGCCTGCCGGACGATGCCGTAGGCCACCCGCGCGACGAAGACCATCACGGCCAGCGCCACCAGTCCGTCCGCGCGCGGGAAGCCCATCGCCACCAGGCCGATGGAGATGAGCACGGCGATGGTCACGAACACGTCCGACAGCGTGTGCTGCGCGTCCGCGAGCAGGAGCGAACTCTTGTACTTCTGCCCGTAGTGCCGCTCCACGCGGGTGACGATGAGGTTGATGATGAGCGTGAAGACCATCACCGCCGCCATCGTCACCGACACCGTGGGGTGCTTGTCGTGCAGGAGCGAGTCGAACGCCATGCGCCCCAGCTCCAGCATGCCCACGCCAATCATCGCGCCGATGCCCAGCGACGCGAGCGCCTCGAACTTGCCGTGACCGTAGGGGTGGTCCGCGTCCGCCGGCTGCGACGCGACGCCCATGGCGACCAGGCCCAGCACGTTGGAGCTGCCGTCAATGAACGAGTGCAACCCGTCCGCCGTCACCGACGCGGACTGGGCCATGAGGCCGAAGACGAGCTTGGCCACGGCCACGACCCAGTTGGCCACGAGGATGGCCAACAGGACGAAGCGGACCTTCCGGTTGCGCTCCTGGAGCGCGGCGCCACGGTCGATGAGAGAGGCTTCCACGGCGGGGCAGGGTAGTGCCCTGCGCCGTCCACCGCGAGGCCTCCGTGGGTCCTACTGTCGGAACAACCGCATCCGGGGGCCGCCGCCCATCTCCAGGAAGAAGCCGAACTGGAACCGCACCGTCGCGTCCTGGCTCAGCAGGCCGGACGGCGGGTTGGGGAAGGGCTGCGCGCGCTTGAAGGACGCCACGGCCTCCATGTCCAGGAAGTCCAGGCCGCTGCTCTTCTCCACCTGGATGTCCTTCACCGCGCCGCGCTCGTCCAGGGTGATGGTCAGCAGCGTCTGGCGGTCGCGCCCGGAGTAGATGTTCCCCGTCGGGTCGCGCATGCGCAGCTGCTCGTTGGGGTTCCAGTGCATGCCCACGCTCTGCTTCACGCGGTTGAAGAAGCTGGCGTACTTCCACTCGCGCGTGTTGAGGAAGGTGCCGTCGCCTTCCTCCTGGTCGCGGAGCATGTCGTTGGGCGCCGCGCCCACGACCTTGTCCATGGCCGCCTGCGACGGCATCAGCGTGGCCAGGCCCGGGGAGCCCACCCGGCCCGTGGAGCCCTCCTGCTCGCTGTCCTCGCCCTGGCCGGGCTGGATGCGCAGGCGCTTGGCGTTGCCCTGCGTGGCGTCGCTCTCCGACTGGTTCTTCACCGCCATGCCCGGGCCGCGCTCGCGAGGATCCGTCTTCATGGCGATCTCCTGCTTGCGGCGCGTCTCCGGCATCTCGAAGACGGGCTTCTTGCCGCCCTGGGTCTGGGCCCGGTCGTCCGCGCCCGTGCCGTTGTTGCCGGACACACGCGGGGGCTGCACCTGGTCCTGCGCCGCGCCCTCCTGCTTCTGGGGCGCGGTCCGCTGGGGCATGGCGTTGCGGTAGAAGGCCGTCTGGTCGCGCGCGCGCGTCTCCTTCTCCGTCGTGTTGTTGTGCTCGGCCAGGTACTTCGCGTCCGGGGACTGCTGATCATTCCCCGGCGCCACGTCCACCACCTGGCCCTGGGGCTTCGTCTCGTCCGGCTTCTTCTCTTCCTTCGGCTCGCGCTTCTCCGTGGGGCGGGGCTTCGTCTGCTGCGGCGTCACCGCCCCCCGGTTCTTCGCCCACTGGTCCGACGTGAGCGGCCGCACCGCCACGGACGTGGGCCGGGCGGGGCGCTTCTCGTGAGGGAAGTTCGCCTGCACGGCCGACACCAGGAGCACGAAGCCCACGAAGGCGACCTGGGCCAGGAGCGCCAGGATGCCCGCCACCAGGTAGCGCAAGGGCCCACGCTGCTTCCGCGCGCGCCGCTGACGCCAGTCTGTCGAGGAACCCGTGCCCACGGCCTGATGATAAACCTCCGGACCGCTTCTACAGTCCCGAACGTGCGGCCCGTAACACCCGGGACATGGAAGAGATTCGCGAGCGCGTGCGTTGGTGCGTTCGAAATGTCCGCTTCATCTCAGTAGATGGGGGCGACCTCCGCCCCGTTGAAGTAGAAGCGAAGGATCTCCGGATAGCTCTGCCCGGCCTCCGCCCGGCCGATGGCGCCTGTCTGACACATGCCCACGCCGTGGCCCCAGCCGCCGCCCCGGAACAGCCATCCGGTGGGCCGGCCCTCGGCGTCCCGCTCGGCCTCCACGGTGGCCATGCTGCTGTTGAGCATCCCGAAGAGCCGCCGGATGTTCAGCTCCCCGCGCACCTGGGTGGCGCCCTTCGTCCCGGACACGGTGAGCAGCCGGGCGCGCCCGGACACCCCGCGCTCGGACAGGGCGAGCCCCTGGATGGACCCCACGCCCAGCTTCTCCGTGAGCGCGTCCACCTGGTTTTGCGTGAAGCGCTTCTCCCACCGGAACTTCGTGGGCTGCGCGAAGCTGGACAGCTTGCACGCGGCGGGCACGTCCGAGGTCGCCAGCCACGCCTTGAGGTTCGACGGGCCGGGGACGTCCGGCGCGGGCTCCAGCAGGTCCGGCCGCCCGCGCAGGCTGGGGTCCGGCGCGCCACCCCACACCACGTCGTTGTCCTCGGTGTGGCCGCCGCACACGGCGCTGTAGACGGAGTCCACCAGTCGGCCCTCCTGGCTGAAGAGGGCCTGGCCCCGGGTGGCCTCCACCGCGGCGGTGGTGCTGGCCGCCTCGCCGGTGCGGCCCCGGTACACCGCGCAGTGCTGCTCCGAGCAGAGCAGATACGGATCCGCCAGGTGCTTGATGCCCACCTTCGCCAGCACCTCGCCACGCGCGGTGACGGCCTGGGCCTTGAGCGCCTCCGGGTGCGCGCGCGCGAAGATTTCGGACGGCACCAGTCCCTTGAGCAGGTCCTCCAGGCCCACCACGTTCACCACCGCGAGCTTGCCGCCGCGGTCCACCGCGAACTGGAGCGCGCCGCGGAAGCTGCGGTCCTCGAAGGCGTGGAAGTCGTAGCCCACGCCGTACTCCACCTGCCGCACGTCGAAGCCGGTGCCGTCCGGCGTCTCCGCGTCCAGCCTGTCTTGCGCCAGACCCACCACGGCGTCGTTCTCGTCCTTCAGCTCCAGGATGGCGCGGGAAGGCTTGCGGACCTCCTCGAAGAGCGTGGTGCGCAGGCCGTAGAGGCGCAGCAGCTCCTCCTGCTGTTTCGCCGCGGCCTCGGGTGTCAGCGCCTCGTCGCCCAGGAGGAGATAGCGCCGGTTGTCGATGACCTTCCCGGCGATGCCGTACACGGAGCCCAGCGTGTGCGTGCGCACCGCGAGCCCTCGCGCGCGCCATGTCTCCTGCGCCTCCGCGAGCCCCGCCTTGTCCGCGAAGCGGAACTCGCCCAGCTGCAGCCGCGCGCTCCACTGGGCCGGTTCGCCCTGCGTCACCCGCACCGTCCAGCGCGAGCCCGCGGGCGCGTCCAGCACCTTGTCTCCCGGCCCGCCGAAGCGCAGCCGCATCCGCGCGCGCGGCGAGAACGTCACGACCTCGCGCCCCTCCATCAGCTTGATGGGGAGTCGCGGCTCGCCGTTGCGGAAGTCCAGGCGCTTCAGGTCCTGCGGCCCGGGCAGGCCCGACGTGAGCGGATCCTCCAGGCCACTCGGAGCGGGGGGCTTCACGCCCGCGTCAGCCGGCTTCGTGGGGATGGAGACCTCCGGCTCGCCCAGGCCCCGGGTGCTGGGGGCAGGTGAGGGCGCCGGCGTGGCGCAGGAGGCGAGCAGCAGGGCGGTCAGGAGCAGGACGGCTTTGGACACGGCGGCGGCACCGTAGCCGCCATGGGGCCGAGCGTCACGGTTCTCCCTCCCGCTGCGGCGCGTCTCGGCCTGGATGACCGGCAGTGAATAGAACGCCCAACGCCGTGCGTTGCCCCTGCTCATGCAAATTCTTGGAGGCAACGGCTTGAAGACGCGACACACCCTGGTGGCCTCCCTGGCTGCCTGTACCCTGGCCCTTGGGCTGACCGCTTGTGGCGGCGGCGGTGGGTCTGGCGGAGGTACTGGCGGTTCGTCGGGCGCCGGTACCCAGGCCCCCGCGACGAACACGGGGACCCCCAAGGTCGAGAAGGCTCCCACCGCTCCGGGCAAGGCGCCCCCCATCGGCGTGCAGCCGGTGGAGAACACGCCCGCCGCGCAGATGCCGGATCATGCGGACCACACGCCCATCGCGGAGCCCGGTCCCCAGCCCGCCGTCAGTGCCCAGGCGATGCAGGAGACCCCCGCCACCACGCCCGCCCATGATTGGGTTGTGTCGCCCAACGGCGACGACGGTGCCCAGGGCACGGAGGCCGCGCCGCTGCGCACCATCGCCATGGCGGTGAGCAAGGCGGGCCCTGGCGACCGCATCCGCGTGCTCGCGGGCACCTACGCCGAGCGCGTGGTGCTGGGCGACAACACCAAGGCCGGAACTCCCGAGGCGAAGATCACCCTCCAGGGCGAGGGCCGTCCCAAGCTCACCCCGGGCAGCGGCTCCGGTGCGGCGGTGCAGGTGCGCCGCGCGAACTGGGTCATCGACGGGTTCGACATCGACGTGGAGGGACAGCCCATCTTCGGCGTCACCTTCGAGGGCGACGTGCAGGGCACGGTGCTGGCCAACTCGGAGCTGCACAACGGCACCGGCGGCGCGGGCGTCACCATGTTCAACAACGCCAAGGGACCCACCATCGAGAACAACAACATCCACGACTTCGTGCGCACCACCGGCAACAAGGATTCGCACGGCATCGTGATGCAGCCCGCGTCCTACGACGCGACGGTGCGCAACAACGACATCCACGACAACTCGGGTGACTCCGTGCAGTGCCTGGGGCCCGAGGGCTTCAGCGACCTGCCGCCCGCCACGGGCCTGCTGGTGGAGAACAACCACTTCTTCAACAACCGGGAGAACGCCGTGGACATCAAGACGTGCCACGACGTCACCATCCGCAACAACCGGATGCACAAGTTCCAGCCGTCGGAGACGGCGAAGGGCGATGCGCTCGTCATCCACTACTCCGCCAAGAACGTGCTGGTGGAGGACAACGAGCTGTATGACGCCGCGAAGGGCATCTCCGTGGGCGGCAACCACGAGGGCCCCGTGCCCGAGGCAGTCGTCGTGCGCCGCAACCGCGTGCACGACATCACCGACGCGGGCGGCGGCGAGGGCACCGCCATCCGCCTGGAGAACTCCAAGGGCACCGTGGTGGTGAACAACACCATCACCCGCGCCAAGGCCGGCATCATCCTGGGCCACGGCACGGGCGGCCCCACGGAGTCGCTGCGCGTGGAGAACAACCTCGTGGACGCGCCCGTCAGCGTGGACGTGGGCGGCCAGGCTCCCGGCCTCCAGATGAGCAACAACCTCTATCCGTCCGGCGCGCAGTTCAAGACCAACGGCCAGCTCCAGGCCCTGGACGCCTTCAAGGCCGCCGCGAAGGACACCACCTCCAACGGGGGTGACGTGACGGTGTCGGACACCTTCGCCCCGTCCGCCGCCGCCCAGGACAAGGGCCAGGACCAGGGCCAGCCCTTCTGCGGCGCGGCCCCGGACATCGGCGCGGTGGAGCTGGGCTGCTAGGTCCACCCGGGAAAGCACCCCCGGAAAAGCAGAAGGCCCGATGCGGAGACTTCCGCATCGGGCCTTTTGTCTTATGAGGCGCCACCCGGATTCGAACCGGGGAATGAAGGTTTTGCAGACCTTTGCCTTACCACTTGGCTATGGCGCCGCAGCGATTGGGGCCGGGGTTATACGCAGCCCGGTAGGAGCCGGTCAAGGAAGCAACACCATCCAGCCCCGCTTCTCGTCCCGCTACCATACGGCGCGGGGTGTCAGACCCTGACACGCGAGGGAGCACACGATGCTGCACGGCCATGGCGTCTTCCAAGAGGAGCACGAAGCCTTCCGCCGCACCGTCCGGGCGGTGGTGGACAAGGAGCTGCGCCCGTTCGCGGCGGAGTGGGAAGCTCGGGAGGAGTTCCCCCGGGAGCTCTTCACCCGCTTCGGCGAGCTGGGCTTCCTGGGCCTGAAGTACCCGGAGGCCTACGGGGGCACGGCGGCCGGGGAGCTGTACGAGGCGGTGCTCCTGGAGGAGCTGGGCCGCTGCGGCTCCGGCGGTGTGGCCGCGGGGCTGGGCGGGCAGTTCACCATCGCCACCGGCCCTCTGCACCTGTTCGGCACGGAGACCCAGAAGCAGCGCTGGCTGGCCCCCGCAATCCGGGGGGAGAAGATTGGCGCCCTCGGCATCACCGAACCGGACGCCGGCTCGGACGTGGCGGGGCTGCGCACCACCGCCCGCCGCGACGGCGACCACTTCGTCGTCAACGGCTCCAAGACGTACATCACCAACGGGGTGCGGGCGGACTTCGTGGTGCTGGCGGTGAAGACCGACCCGTCGCGCGGCCACAAGGGCCTGTCCATGCTGGTGGTGGAGAAGGGCACGCCGGGCTTCAGCGTGGGGCGCAAGCTCCAGAAGGTGGGCTGGCGCGCGTCCGACACGGCGGAGCTCTTCTTCGAGGACTGCCGCGTGCCCGCGGAGAACCTGCTGGGCGTGGAGGGGCAGGGCTTCTCGCAGATCATGGGCAACTTCCAGTGGGAGCGCCTGTCGCTCGCGCTGGGCGCCGTGGGCGCCATGGACGACATGCTGGAGACCGTGCTCGAGCACGTGAAGCAGCGCCGCGCCTTCAATCAGACGCTGGCCGGCTTCCAGGTGGTGCGCCACAAGCTGGCGGACCTGCACACCGCCCGCGAGTGCGCGCGCCAGCTCACCTACCACGCGCTGCGCCTGCATGTGGCCGGTGAGTACGCCGTCGCGCAGACCTCCATGGCCAAGAAGGTCGCCACGGAGACGTGCTGCCGCGTGGCCGACGAGTGCCTCCAGCTCCACGGTGGCGCGGGCTACATGATGGAGTACGACATCCAGCGCCACTGGCGCGACGCGCGGCTGGGTCCCATTGGCGGCGGCACCAGTGAGGTGATGAACGAAATCATCGCGAAGCAGCTGGGCCTCTGAGCCCGCGGGCCTTCCGGGAAGCAGGCGGGCGGACAGGCGGGAAGAGGGGAAAAAGCCCCCTGGTTCATGTTCGATGGAGCCCGTCGCCTCGGGGAGGTCCCGGTGGAGCCCAGCATCATCTGTGATGAGCTGTTCATGCGTCTGGGGGACGAGGATGTGCTCGTCCTGGATTGCCGCGACGCGATGGACTGGGAGCGGTTCGAGATCCACATCCCCGGCGCGCTGCGCATGACGGCTTCGGAGATTGCTCGGGACCTGGCGATGCTGCCGGACGACGAACTCATCGTCCTGTGCGGCACAACCCAGGACTGTGTGGACATCCGCCGCATCTGCCGCGTGTTGCGCCTGAGGGGGCGCAACGCCGTGTGTCTCGCCGGCGGCCTCCACGCCTGGGTGACGGGGGGCTACCCCACGGAGCGCCACGCACGCGCCCCCTCCCACGCCCACCGGTGAGCGGCGGATGCAGCGCGTCGTGAAACGGTGTAAGGAGCGCCCTGCCTCCCCCACCGGAGATCCCCCACGATGGCCAAGCTTCGCGCCGTACTCATTGGCGCCACCGGACTCGCGGGTCAGCAGTTCATCGCTGCCCTGAAGGACCACCCGCTCATCGAGCTGACCGGGCTCGCCGCTTCGCCCCGCTCCGCTGGAAAAACGTACGCGGACGCCCTGCGCGCCTCCAACGGCATGCTGGCCTGGTTCGTCCCGGAGCCGCTCCCGGAGTCCATCGCCCGCATGACCGTGGTCAGCGGCGACGCCGTCCAGGCGAAGGACTACGACATCGCCTTCTCCGCCGTGGAGGCGGACGTCGCCCGTGAAATCGAGCCGCGCCTGGCCCGGGACATCCCGGTGTTCTCCGCCGCGAGCGCCTTCCGCTACGACGAGGACGTGCCCCTGCTCCTCCCCCCCGTGAACGCCGCCCACGCCCCGCTCATCAACGAGCAGCGCCGGCAGCGCGGGTGGAAGGGCTTCATCGTCCCCATCCCCAACTGCACCACCACGGGCCTCGCCGTGACGCTGGCCCCCCTGGCCGAGCGCTTCGGCGTGAAGGCCGTGCTGATGACCAGCCTCCAGGCCATGTCCGGCGCCGGACGTTCGCCCGGCGTCATCGGCCTGGACATCCTCGACAACGTCGTGCCCTACATTCCCAAGGAGGAGCACAAGGTCGAGGTGGAGACGAAGAAGATCCTCGGGGCGCTCAACCCCGCGGGCGCGGCGCTCACTCCGCACGACGTGCGCGTCTCCTGCACCTGCACCCGCGTCGCCGTCCTGGAAGGCCACACCGAGTCCGTCTTCGTGTCGCTCGGGAAGAAGGCCACCGTGGCGGAGGTCGCCCAGGCGATGCGCGAGTGGCAGGGCGCCCAGGTGGCGAAGGACCTGCCGTCCGCTCCGCCCCGGTGGATTGAAGTGCTGGACGACCCGTTCCGCCCCCAGCCCCGCATGGACCGGGACACCCACGGCGGCATGGCCACCACGGTGGGCCGCATCCGCGAGGACGGTGTGCTGGAGAACGGCTTCAAGTACGTGCTCGTCTCCCACAACACGAAGATGGGAGCCGCAAAGGGCGCCATCCTTGTCGCGGAGTTGCTGCGGGCGCAGGGCTTGCTGGGCTGACCGGGGAAGCGGGCCGGGCTGGTACCTAAATTCAGGGTGCCAACACTGGCCGCAACCATCTACTGTGCGCGACCACGGACGCGCGGAATTCCGCACAGAGGAGACATCAACATGGCCTACGTCGTCGCCGAGCCTTGCATCAAGTGCAAGTACACCGACTGTGTCGAGGTGTGCCCGGTCAACTGCTTCTACGAGGGCGCCAACTTCCTCGTGATCCACCCGGACGAGTGCATCGACTGTGGCGCTTGCGAGCCCGTCTGCCCGACCAAGGCGATCTTCCCCGAGACCGAGCTGCCCGCGAAGTGGGCGGACTTCAAGAAGCTCAACACCGACTTCGCCTCCAAGTGGCCCAACATCGCGGAGAAGAAGGCCGCCCTGCCCGAGGCCGAGGAATACAAGGAGAAGGAAGACAAGCGCGGGGAGCTGAGCACCGCGCCCGGGAAGTAATCGCGGACCGTACCCCCCGAGCGCGCCCGTCGTGATGCAGGCCCTCGCGCCCCCTGGCGTGAGGGCCTTCGTCGTTCCTGGAGTCTGGCGCGGAAAGGGCATCGTCGGACGTTCACCCCGCCTGGAGGACGCTGAGCCGCAGCCCCCGGGCCTCCAGCGCGTCGCGCAGCCGCGCCACGTCCTCGGTGGGAACGGGCCCGTGGCGGCCCTGGATGCGCAGCGCCACCTCCCGGGGCCCCGTGCGCTCCACCTCCACGGTGGCCTCCAGCGCCCCGCGCAGGCTGAGGCCCAGCGCCGGCCGCTGTGACTTCACGAAGACCTCGATCTTCTCGATGAGCGCCAGCGTGGACTCGACCTGCGCGACGGGAGGGCTGGCCGGTGCGGCGCTCTCCGTGGCTCCACCCGCCGCGCGAGCACCTTCAGGCGTGGAGACGCGCGACAGGCCTTCCGAGGAACGGTCGTCACGCGTGGGAGAGGGGAGGGGACACGGCGCCGGACGGGGCTCCGCGCGGAAGGAGCGCTCCACCTCGCGGGCCAGCAACTCCGTCACACGATGAGAGGCCTGCGTGCCGCCGTCCGCGAGCGCCTCCTGGCGCACCGACCCCAGCCGCTGCGCCTCCACGTGCATGCCCTGCCGGGCCTGGCGGAGCGTCTCCGGGCTTCCCAGGGCGCTGCGCGTCGTTGCGAGGAGCGCCCCCGCCGCACGGACGCCAGGAAGCGCCGGAGTGGCTCGCGTCGCTGGCCCTGGCCCCTGCCCACCGGTACGGAGCAGGCCGGGCTTCGGAAGCAGCGTCCCTGGAGCCACCGGCTCGCGGCGGTCCCCGGGACGAGGTGGGGTGTCATTCCGTCCAGAGGTCCGCTGGAGGACCTGTTTGAACGCGTCCTTCTCCGGGGGGGCCTTCTCGTTTCCGGAAGGGGCGTCCTGACCTTCGACCTTCATGGCATGCCTCGCGCGCAAGGGATGCGCGGGCATGAGCAGCGGCCGTGCCAGTCAGGCGGGGCGCGCTCCCGGGAGGAGGGCGCGGGAGGAGGCGGCACGGTAGGGGTGCCGCCCCCGGGATGGGCGTGCGGAACGTGGGACGGCGCGCTTTTAGCGCTTGCCGCCGAAGCCGCCCGGCTGCACGGGCGCGGTGCCCGTCAGGTCGTTGAACGCGAGCGGGCAGGATGCCACGGCGTTGGGATCCGCGAGCGCGGGGTTCTGGGCCCAGTCGCGGTCCTGGAAGAGGTACGCGTCGCGCACCTCCAGCTCCTTGAGCTGCTTGCGGTACTCCCAGAAGCGGCCGCGCAGGAGCACGCGAGCGCCCTTCGGCAGCTGCGTCAGCGGCGTGTACTGGTCGTCCTTCAGCCGCGCCGTGATGTTGATGGAGGGCCGCACCTTGGGCTTGCCGTAGGTGAGCCCGGACAGCAGGCCGTCATTGCCCGGATCCGGCAGGTAGAAGACGAGCCGGGCCACCAGCGCGGGAGGCTCCGGCGGAGGGCCCTTCTTGCTCTTCTTCTTGGGCTTCTCCAGCTTCGCGTCGATGAACTCCAGCCCTCCGAAGGCCACCTCCTTGTCGAGGTAGTCGTCGCGGAACTTCGCGTCCGCCACGCTGGCCGCGGTGGTGTTGGCCTTGAGGACCTCCGTGTCGTAGCGCTCCAGCATCGCGGGCAGCGTGAAGAAGAAGCTGTCCACGGGCTTCACGCCATCCGCGATGAAGCGCAGCTTGCTCAGGTCCAGCGGCGGGTAGTACGGCGCGAGCGCCACCGCCGTCTGCATCCACTCCGGCGGCAGCCGCTTGTCGATGAGCACCCGGCGCATCATCGACACCAGGAACATGTTGGCGGGGAAGCGCGGCGTGGACAGCTGCGTGCCCAGCACCTGGATCAACACGGGGTCCAGGTAGAAGTTCTCGTCGCGCTTGTGCAGGTACGGCGCGGACTCGCCCACGATGGTGAGCAGCGCGCCCACGAGCTGCGCGCAGTTCGCGTCGCTCGTTCCCTGCACCAGGGCCTGATTGACGCGGGAGCGGAGGAACCGCTTGTCCATGTCCGCTTCGCGGAACACGGGCGGCTCTCCCGTTCCGAAAAAGAACTCCTTCTGGGCGAGCGCGGGCGTCGACAGCAGGCCCAGGGACAGGGCGATGAGGGCACGGGTACGCATCGGCCTGAACCCTACCACGCCCTCCCCTGGATGATCCTCCTCCGCTCCGCCCGCCCATGCGCGGAGTGGAACCCGCCCCGAGAGCCCGACGTGAGAGGGCAATTGCAACCGGATGACCCGATGCGGCGGGGCTTTCGCGACAAGCCCTTTCACGGGCAGGCGGCAGGTGACGGGCCGACCGCGCGGGGGGCATGGCGGGCCGGCCGACGGTGGTTTTTTCCGCCTGTTGGCGGCGCGGGCTTTTGTGTACCTTGCCCTCAGCCATGCCGACGCCTCCCGAGACCTCCCCGGCACCCGTCACCGTCGCCCACATCAAGGACGAGGCGGAGCTCATGCAGGCCCTCGCCATCCGTGAGGTGGTGTTCATCGAGGAGCAGCACGTCCCCGAGGGCATCGAGCGCGACGCCGAGGACGCCCTCGCCTACCACGTCATCGCCTACCAGGGCGGTCACGCCATCGGTACCGGCCGGCTGGTGAAGCTGCCGGAGCCGCCCGCCGGGCAGCCTGGAACGTGGGGCCAGATTGGCCGCATGGCGGTGCTCCAGGCGCACCGCAAGGCCCGAGTGGGTTCGCTGCTCCTCACGTCGCTGGAGGAGGAGGCGCGCCGCCGCAACGTGAGCGGCATCATGCTGCACGCCCAGCTCTACGCGCTCGACTTCTACAAGAAGCACGGCTACCAGCCCGTCGGCGCCGTCTTCGACGAGGCCGGCATCGACCACCTGGAGATGCACAAGCGGCTGTAGTCCCGCGCCGCGCGCTTCAGCGCCTCGGAGGACGGGGCGCGGGCGGCTCGGCGTGGCGCGGATCCTCGGGCCACGAGTGCCGGGGGTACTTGCGGCACAGCTCCTTGCGGATCGCCGGGTAGTGACGCTCCCAGAAGCCCGCCAGGTCGGTGGTCACCTGCACGGCGCGCATGTTGGGAGCCAGCAGGTGCAGCACCAGCGGCACGCGGCCCGCGCCCACGCTGGGCCCCTGCGCCATCCCGAAGAAGTCCTGCAGCCGTGACTCCACCCAGGGTGGCTTGTTGGGCTCGTAGTGCACCTTCACGCCGCGTCCGCCAGGCAGGGTGACGCGCTCGGGGGCGTGGTTCGCCAGCAGGCGCTGCTGCTCGGAGGTGAGGCGCGCGTAGAGCGCGTCCAGCAGCGACACGCCCTCCAGGTCGGAGAAGCTGCGCGCGCCCACGCACAGGGACGCCAGCGCGTCGCGCATGAAGCCCGCGTCCACGGTGGGAAAGCCCGTTTCGGGGAACGCCTTGCCCAGGAGCTCCACGCGGGTGCGCCACTGCTCCAGCGCCTCGGGTTCCGCGAAGCGCTCCGGGCCCGCGGCCAGGGCCGCCTCGGCCAGCACGCGCGCGGCCTCCTCGGACGGGGGCGCGGGTGTGCGCGTCTCCTCCAGCATGAGGTTGCCGTAGGCCAGCCGGGTGATGCGCTCCACGCGGCGCGAGTCCGCGTTCCACTGGAGGGTGTCCACCTCCTCCAGCGCGTCCGGGTAGAGGTCCAGCAGCCACTCGGCCTCCACGGTGCTGGCGAGTCGCACGACGGCGCCGCGGCCGGGGCGCTCCTCCGCGTCCACGGCGACCATCAGCTCCGCGTCCTGGACGACGCTGAACTCGGACAGGCTGGTGGTGCCGCCGCCGAACATGAGCAGCTCCGGGGAGCGGGGCCGCCGCCTGCGGGCCACGCGGTCCGGGTAGCCCGCGAGCACGCTGAGCATCAGCGCCTGCTCCACGTCCTCGGGGCGGCCGGGGCGGGAGCCCTGTTCCCGCACCGTGCGGCGCAGTTGCTTCTGCACGCGCTCCACGGACTGCACCGCGCCTGCGTCCAGTGACAGCGACTGCATGCGGCCGGAGGCGAAGCCCGAGCGGCCGGCCTCGCGGAAGCGCTCCAGGAGCTCCAGCAGGTCGGAAGGCCCGCTGACGAGCGCGGACGCGCGGCCTCCGCCGCCCAGGTTGGCGCGGGCCTCGCGGCGGATGTCGCGTTCGCCCATGAGGGCCGCGAGCACGGCGGCATCACCGCCCACGCCCCGGCGCTCGCCCTCGACGATGACGCGCGCCTGGCGAGGGTGGACGGGGAAGCGCAAGAGCCGCTGGCCCACGTCCGTGACCTGGCCCTTCGCGTTCACCGCGCCCAGGCGGCGCAGCAGCGTCTCCGCGGCCTCCAGAGCCGGGGCGGGCGGCGGCTCGAAGAACGGGAACGCCGTCAGGTCCTTCACGCCCGACGCGCGCAGCGAGAGCACCGTTTCGGCCAGGTCGGTGCGGCGGATCTCCGGGGCCTCCTGATCAGGCCGGCCGTCGAAGTCGTGCTGGGTGTAGAGCCGGACGCAGTGCCCGGCGCGCGTGCGGCCCGCGCGACCGGCGCGCTGGACGGCGGAGGCTCGGCTCACCTTGCCCAGCTTGAGCTGCGGCAGACCGGACCAGGGCGAGTGGGACGCCACGCGAGCAAGCCCGCTGTCGATGACGACCGCGACGCCGTCGATGGTGACGGACGTCTCCGCGACGTTGGTGGACAGGATGATCTTCCGGCGCGAGCTGCGGCGCACGGCGCGGTCCTGTTCCGCGGGAGAGAGGTCTCCATGGAGCGGGAGCACGTCGGCGTCGTGGCGCTCGGCGAACTCCGCGCAGGTGTCGCGCGCGCGGCGGATCTCCCCGGCCCCGGGAAGGAACACGAGCACGTCCCCATCGACGCCCTGGGTGAACAGGCGCTTGAGCGCGGAGAGCACCTGTTGATCCAGGTGCCGCTCATCCGGGGCGGCAAGGTATTCGACGCTGACGTCGAAGCGGCGGCCCTCGGAGCGCAGGGACGGGGCGCCGCCCAGATACGCGCGGACGGGCTCGGCCTCCAGGGTCGCGGACATCACCACGAGCTTGAGGTCCGGGCGGGCCGTCTCCTGCAGCCGCCGCAGGAGCGCGAGCGAGATGTCCGCGGACAGATGCCGCTCGTGGAACTCATCGAGCACGACGATGCCCACGTCGCGCAGGGTGGAGTCGGTGAGCAGGCGGCGTCCGAGCACCCCTTCGGTGACGAAGGACATGCGCGTCTTGGGCCCGCGGACGTCTTCGAAGCGGACCTGGTAGCCGACGGTTTCGCCCACGCGCTCGCCAATCTCCTCGGACACGCGCTGCGCGGCGAGCCGGGTGGGCAGACGCCTGGGCTGGAGGACGACGATCTCCTTGCCCGCGCCCAGCCCCGCCTCCAGCAGCGCGCGGGGAACGCGGGTCGTCTTGCCCGCGCCAGGGGGCGCCTCCAGCACGAGCGACCGCGAGCTCCGGAGCGTGGAGACGATGTCTGGCAGGAGGGGATCGATGGGAAGGGCGACGTCCGCCATGTCCGGGTTCCTCTTCACGGCGGGGGACTCACCGCGCGTCGGGTCTCAAGGCGTGCCAGCCTCGGACGGGTCGGTCTTCTTACGTCGCTTGGGGCGCACGGCCTCCGGAGCACCGGAAGCGGGGGCATCCGAAGGAGCGTCGGCCTGCGTGGTCTCGGCAGCCGGAGCGGCGTTCTTCGGGGGCCGGCCCCGCCGAGCGGGACGCGCCGGGACGGGAGCCTCTGGGGCAACGGGTTCGGAAGCAGCGGTGACCTCCTCGGATCCACTGTCCGAAGCCTCGGCCACGCCAGTCTCCGCCACAGGCTCCTCCAGGGGCGCCTGGGCCTCCGAGTCGTCGGGAGCCGCCACCATCGAGTCGTCCCCGGAATCCTCCTCGGAACCCTCGAACGCCTCCTCCTGGCCGGCGTCGCCCTCTTCACCGAAGAGGTCCGAAGCCCCGTCCTCGGCGGAGAGCGTGAGCGACTTGCCCGCGCGCTTCCGGGGCTTGAGGGTGAGGCCCGCGGCCTCGAAGACACCGGGCACGGGAACGAGCGCGGCCTCGGCGAGCAGCCGTCCCTGCCGCAGCGCCACGTCCAGGCGCCGTCCCAATGAAACCAGCGCCTCGCGCAGGGCCGCCTCCTGATCCGGGGGCAGGGGAGTGGGGGAAAGGCTCGCGGTCCACGCGGCGAACGTCGCGGCGACCTGATCCACGACGGGGCGGACCATGGCGAAGTCGTCGCGGGAGAAGATGCGGGTGACGTAGGCGCTCTTGAACCGCCGCTCGTACGACGTGGCGTACTCGTTGACCAGCTCCAAGGGAGCCCGGCGCAGCTGCGGGAACTTGAGGTGGGGGAAGAGCGCCTCGATGACAGGGGCGCGGCTGCTGGCCGTGAAGGTGATGCCGGCGTGCAGCTTCTCCAGCGCATCCACCCAGCGGCCCTGCTGATCGAACGAGAACTCCTCGCGGGCCTCGTCGAGCTCCGGCAGGTCCTTCACCTGTTCCAGCAGACCACCCGCGGGCTCACGGGCCTCACGCAGGCGCTCCAGCGCGGAGGCCAGCCATTGCTTCTCGGCCTCCAACCCCGGCCTGCCGATGACCATCTCCTCCGCCGTGGCGAGTCGGGCCTCGAAGGCCTCGGCGAAGCGGATCAGCTCATAGGATTCGAGCGTGGACGACATGCGTGGACGACTCCTCGGAGGGGCGGCGGAGATACCACACCTTCACCGTCCGACGAGCAGGGCCTCCATGGCTCCGGGGGTGGAGAAATCCGCGAAGGCCCACTCGGCGCCGGCGTCGCGCAGCGCCTGGGGCGTGAAGTTGCCCGTGCCCACGCCAATCGTCTCCGCGCCAATGCCCTTGGCGGCCGCGACGTCCTTCGGCGTATCGCCGATGATCACCACCCGGCACTCCTCCAGCGGCTGACCCAGCTGCGCCGCTCCTGCCTGGGCGCCGTGACGGATGAGCGCCACGCGGTCCTCGAAGTCGCAGCCAAAACCGCCGAAGGCGAACTGGTCGTGGATGCTCACGCGGTCCAGCTTCACCTTGGCGCCCGCGCGCACATTGCCGGTGCCCAGGCCCACCGCGAAGCCCGTCCGCGAGCGAGCCTCCATCACGGCCTCGCGCATGCCCGGATGCAGCCGGTACTCGCGCGCATCGACCTTGGGAACCTCCAGCCCCAGGTGGGCGACGTACGCGTCGATGACCGCGCTGATGGTGTCCTCGGTGTCGGACTGGCCGATGACGCCCAGGCCCTTACGGACGATGGCCCGGTCCGTCATGCCGGACATGCTGAAGCCGTCGCACGCGTCGCGCCGCCGGTGGAGCTGCTCGAAGGCCAGGCCCATGGCGCGGCGGCCGGCACCGCCCGTGGTGACGAGGGTGCCATCGATATCGAAAAGAAGGACGGTGGGGCGCATGGCCTCCCATCTAACGGAAGGTCCCGCCCGACGCGAGCCCCGAGCAGCCCACAAGGGCGGCCGCCACCACCATGCCCGGCGTCCGGCTCAGGGCTCCGCGAGCGTAAGACCCTGCTGGAGCGCTTCACGCACCTGGGGAACGTCCTCCAGGGGGAGCCGCTCCTCCAGCACCTCGCGCACCCGCTGACCCCCCAGCCGGCCAAGCGCCTGGGCGACGGCCTCACGCAGCCGCAGGTCGCGGTCCTCCAACCGGGCCTGCAGCGTCTTGACGGCCTCGAACCCCAGCCGCTGGCCCAGCGCGGCCGCGGCTTGTGAGCGGACATCCGAAGGCCGGTGCGGATCCTCCAGCATCGCCTGGAGCGTCTGGCCCGCTTCGGGCGACTCCACGCGAGCCAGCGCCGTCACGGCCCGCATCCGCTGCGCATCCGGAACGCTCGTATCCACCGCCAGCGCCGCGAGCACGGGCACGACCTCCGGCCCGAACCTGCGCCACGCTGCCTCGGGCGCCACGGAAGGTTGTGAGAGCAGGCCCAGGGCCTCCGTGCGCAGCGGTCCGGGAATAGCGGCAGGGGGCACGGTAGCCGCGGTCGGGGCCTTCGCGCCGGCGGGAGCCGCTTCGGACACGGGCCCCACGCCCGCGAGCACGGCGAGACCCGCCAGTGCCACCCATCGCGAGGAGGCGGAACGGGACGGGACCCGCGAGGGACGAACACCGCGGGGGCGGGACGGCTGGCTCGGCATGCGGAGCTCCCGGTGGGGAAGGGGAGCCCCGTTATACGACGGCTGCCGGTCCGGACTCGATAACGCTAAGGTCGGTCCACCATGGCCGGACGCGTCTTCTTCTTCCTCCAGCACGCCACGTACGAGCCCGCCTATCAGGCGGCCTCCATGGGCATCACCGCCGCCGCGATGGGCGACGACGTCTACTTCGTCTTCGCCTTCGAGGCCCTGCGCCAACTGGTCCGCGGCGGCTTCGGCCTGGCGCACAGCGAGCGGGAGCGCACCGAGGCGGCCCGGGCCGAAGGGCTCAATGTCCCCACACCGGCCCGCATGCTGGAGGAAGCCCGAGCCCTGGGCGCGAAGCTCGTGGCCTGCGACACCACGGTGCGCATCTGTGGCCTCTCACCCCAGGAACTGCACGGCACGCTGGACGACGTCATGGGCCTGGCCTCCATCTGGAGGCTGACCGACGGCGCGCGCGTCCTCACGCTCTGAGCGGACACCCGAGCCGGTCCCCTCCCTCCAGAAGGAGGCGGATGTCCGACAGGGGAACCGGACTCGCCCTCGCGGATCGCCTGACGTTGCAACTTGGCAGCATTACCTGAATGGAACCTGCCTGCCGCGCGTCGCTGTAGCCTCGGTGGGCGTCCACGCGTTACGCTGGGGCATTCGCTGTTCGTTGTTCCCCCCTGGAAGGAATCCTCAAAGCCTATGCGCGCCAAGTCGACCCCCCTGAGCGCACTGCTGGCCGGCACGCTCGGTGTTGCCGTGATGGCCGGCTGTCAGACGTATGACTTCGAGCCGGTGGATCCGCTCGCGATCGCTCAGACGACCGTGGAGTCGGTGATCACCGCCCGCAGGAGCAAGCCGGACGTGATGCTCCTCGTGGATACCTCCGGCTCGATGACCCATCCGGTCAACGGGCAGATCCCGGCCTGCACGATCACGGTCGAAGGCAGCCAGATTGAGTGTGGCGAGAAGTATCCCTGCGACACGGCAGTGTGCCCCACCCGTTGGTCGGAGCTCCAGGGCGCCATGGGACCGTTCCTCGCCGAGAGCGGCAAGCTGGTCCGTTTCGGCCTGACGACCTATCCGGCGCCGATACCTCCTCTGGCCCCCGGGCAGTCGGCGACCGTCGCACAGCTGTGCATGCCGGCTGCCGCTGACAATGCGAGCCAGAGCGTCCGCGCCGAGATCCCGCTCAACCTGGATTCGGATCAGGAGCTCCAGGACTACGCGAATCTGGTCAATGACAAGCTCCAGGGTATCCCCAACGGTGGTGACAACCGTCCCCAGGGCGGTACGCCGACGAGCGCGAGCTTGGAGTTCGTGGGCACGAAGATGCGGGCCAACTCCGAGGACCGCGACCAGATCATCATCCTGCTGACCGACGGTCTTCCCAACTGCAACGACAAGAACCAATACGATGGCAGCAGCGCTGAGTGCCGCTGCACGCTCGATGTTCTGTCGCAGTGCACGACGAAGGGGAGCCCGTATTACCAGCGGGGTTGCCTCGACAAGAACGCCTCCGTGTCGGCGGTGTCGGCGCTCAAGGCGAACCTGATCTCCACCATCGTCATCGGCTTCGGCGCGGAGACGTCGGCGGGTGACGGCCCCAGCGTCCTCAACGAGATGGCCCGCGTGGGTGGCTACGCGCGTGACTGCAAGGCCAGCGTCGATTGCGGAGCGGGGGACACCTGCGACGTCGCTACCGGCTTGTGCGGCCGCTCCTTCTACCAGGCGGGCAATCGCGAGGAGCTGGCGGCCGCGCTGAAGTCGATCAGCGAGGCGATCCAGCCGGGCGAGCCGTGCTTCACCAAGCTTGAGCCGAGCCAGCTGCCCTCCGATGAAAAGCTCATCGTCGTCTACATCGACGGCGAGCGCACGCTCGCGGGCCCCGACACCTGGTCGCTGGACCTGTCGAAGCCTGAGGCTCCTGGCGTGCGGTTCACGGGCAGCGCCTGCACCAAGCTGGAGTCGTCGCGTCCGGAGGACCCGGTCAGCGTCGAAGTGCGCGCCATCCGCCAGCTCTAGGCGGCAGGCAGGCGGAGGCGGCTTTACGCGGGCGGAGGCGAGGATTATAGGGTCCTCGCCGGGCCGGTCGCCTCCGCCATGAAAATCACTGTCCTCTCGCGCTCCGCTTCCATCTCGTCCACGCGGCGAATTGTCGAAGCAGGCCGCGCGAGAGGACACCGGGTCCGCGTGCTCAACCCGCTCCGGGTGCAGATGCATCTGGACGGGGGCAGCCAGGCGACCCTGTTCTACGACCGCAAGAAGCTCACGCCCACCGACGTCGTCATCCCGCGTATCGCCCTGTCCATCAGCACCTACGGGCTCGCGGTGGTGAACCAGTTCGGTCTGGCGCGCGTGCCCTTGGTGAACCACGCCCAGGCCATCGCGCAGTCGCGCAACAAGATGCGCGCGCTCCAGCTCCTGTCCGCCCACGGCATCGACATCCCCGCCACGGTGATGGCCCGGGACGCGGCCCACCTGAAGGAGATGGTCGGCCTGGTGGGCGGGGTGCCCGTGCTGGTGAAGCTCCTCCAGGGCCAGGAGAAGCACGGCGTGATGGTCTGCGAGAGCCTCCAGTCGCTGGAGGCCGCGCTCGAGGCGGTGCTCGGTCTGGGGCACAACCTCGTCATGCAGGAGTACGTGCGGAGCACCGGCCAGGACGTGCGCGTGCTCGTGGTGGGCGGTGAGGCCATCGCCGGAGTGCTGCGCAAGCCGCGCCCCGGGCGCCTCTCGCACACGCTGAACCGGGGCGCCCGCCTGGAAGCCCTGCCACTGTCCCCCAGCCATCGCGCCATGGCGGAGAAGGTCGCCCGGCTCGTGGGCCTGGAGGTAGCCGCGGTGGACATCCTGGACGTCCAGGGGCACCCCAAGGTCTTCGAAGTGAACAGCTCGCCCGCGCTCCTGGAGATGGAGGCCGCCACGGGCCTGGACCTGGCCACGCCCATCATCCAGCGGGCGGAGGACCTCGTCGCCGGCGCCGCCCCCGTCTGGACCGCCGCCCTGGAGACGCCCCAGGCCCTGCCCCCGCCGCCGCCGGGGCGCAAGGGCGCCGTGAAGGTGAACGCGCCGCGGAGTTAGAAGAGAAAGCGCTCCCCGCGCGTCCGAAGCCCCGGTATACGAACGCCGCCTTCCTGGAGACACCCATGCCCAGCACCCGCCGCCTCCCGACCCTGGCCCCCCTGCTGCTGACGCTCGTCGGCGCGCCGGTGCTGGCCCAGGACGTGGACCCCGCCACCCTCTACGAAGTCACCACCGAGGGGACGTCGACGCAGGTGAAGGCCGGAGGGCAGGGCACGTTCGTGCTCGCCATCAAGTCGAAGCCCGGCGCCCACGTCTCCGACGAGGCCCCGCTGAAGTTGGAGCTGACGGGCAAGCAGCTGACGCCCGCCCGGAAGACGCTGACCCGTGAACAGTCGGTGGCGAAGAAGGCGGACGGCCAGCAGTTCGTGGATCCCCGCTTCGAGGTCCCCTTCACCGCGGTGTCCGCCGGCAAGGGCACGCTGGACGCGACGCTGACCTTCTTCATCTGCACGGAGAAGATCTGCGCCCGTCAGAAGAAGACCTTCTCGCTGCCCGTGGAGGTCCAGTAGCCCCCATGCGCGAGCGCTCCCCCAAGCCTTCGAGTGGTGAACGCGGCGGCCACGAAGCCCCGCGCTACGTCCATGGCGTCAACCCCGTGCTGGAGGCCCTGCGCGCCCATCCCGACGCGGTGGAGCGCCTCTTCATCGTTGACGGGCAGGTTGGCGCCAAGGCCGCGGGCGAACTGCTCAGCCGCGCGCGTGACGCGGGCGTCCGGGTGGAGAAGGTCGGCCGGGAACGGCTGACCTCCATGGCCGAGGGCGGCGTGCACCAGGGCGTCGTCGCCGAGCTGCGCGGCTTCCAGTACGTCGAACTGGAGGACGTGCTGGAAGTGGCGAAGGCCAAGAAGCAGCCCGCGCTCGTCGTCGTGCTCGACGGCATCCAGGATCCGCACAACCTGGGCGCCATCATCCGCTCGGCCCATGCGCTCGGGGCCCATGGCGTCGTCCTGGCGAAGGACCGCGCCGTACAGGTGACCGGCACGGTGGCCAAGGCCTCCGCGGGCGCCGTCGAGTACTGCCCCATCGCGCGCGTCACCAACATCTCCCGCGCCCTGGAGCAGCTGAAGGAAGCGGGCCTCTGGGTCGCGGCCGCGGATGTGGAGGGCGCCGAGCCTCTGTGGAGCGCCCGTCTGGACGGGCCCCTGGCGTTGGTGGTGGGGGCCGAGGGGGCGGGCGTGAGGGAAGGCGTCCTCAAGCACTGCGACTTCCGCCTCCGGATTCCCATGGGCGGTCAGGTCGGTTCATTGAATGCGTCGGTTTCCGCCGCGATTCTGCTATACGAGGTCGCCCGCCAGCGGGGGCGGCCTTCCCGCTGACGACCCCGGATCAATCTCCTTGACTTGGAGAGTGGGGGCTTTTAAAAGGTCGCGCCGCTCAAGCCGCTGCGAGGGGTTGACGGTCCGCTCGGGATGAGGTAGGGCGGGGCAGTTGCTGGTTGGATGCCGGTGTAGCTCAGTCGGTAGAGCAACTGATTTGTAATCAGTAGGTCGCGGGTTCAAATCCCGCCGCCGGCCAGGTAGGACGGGCCGCGGATAAGGGCCCGGGACGCAACAGGATGGTGTAGAGAGCAGCACGAAGCACGACAAGCGAATATCTGGAGAGATGCCCGAGCGGCCAAAGGGAGCAGACTGTAAATCTGCCGGCTCAACGCCTACGGTGGTTCGAATCCACCTCTCTCCACTCGGCAATGCGGGAATAGCTCAGTTGGTAGAGCGTCAGCCTTCCAAGCTGAATGTCGTGGGTTCGAATCCCATTTCCCGCTCCAACCGTTGTAGTGAATCGCCAAGCCCTGATAGCTCAGTTGGCAGAGCGCATCCTTGGTAAGGATGAGGTCACCAGTTCAATCCTGGTTCAGGGCTCCATTTTTCGAGGAGTGTCATGTCCAAGGAAAAGTTCGATCGCAGCCTGCCCCACGTGAACATCGGAACGATTGGGCACGTGGACCACGGCAAG